>JAUPTP010000327.1 GCA_030918015.1 Pseudomonadota bacterium | reverse complement strand
CGCGGGCATCGCGACCACCTGGGTCGGGCTCTGCTTGACGATGCGCACCTTGCCGTCGGCTTCGGTGATCTCGAGTTCGGAGACGTTGGATTCCGACACCAGGTCGATCAGGGTCTTCAGCTTGCGAAGGTCCATGGAGGAGGCTCCGGGATTCTGGGGTTGCAATGGACGGACACCGGGCGAACCGCGCCGAGGCCCTCGGGCCGCTCGGCGCGCGGACGCGGACTCAGGTCGTGACCGTCATGAAAGGCCGGGTGCCAGCCCGGATCGGTGCGGTGTCGGTCATGCCGGCCCGCCTTGCGAGGCAGGTGCGGGACGGGCCGACGGGAAGCGCAAGTGGCTGCCGATGTGCATGGATACCGCGATTTTCTGGATGAAGCCCCGACTTTACGCGCATTTCGTTTCAGGATGATCAGCGGTCCTGCGAATTTGCGGCGGGCCGGAGACCGGCGCGCGGGGCACGGGGGCGCGATGATGCCACGATGTGCACAGCCCCGGGAACCCATGCGGGCACTTCCTCGTCTCAGGTGCGGGCCGGCGATGCGTCCTGACGACGCCAGTCTTTCAGTTCCTTCAGATCCGTGGCGCCCAGCTTGCGGTGGCGCGGTGTGCCGGCCGCATCGATCACCACGGTGAAGGGCAGGGCCCCGGCGTCGTTGCCCAGCGCGCGGGCCAGGTCGGTGCCGCCGAAGCCGGCCAGGCCGACCGGAAAGGACACCGGGCTGCGGGCCAGGAACTCGCGCACCGGCGTGGGGCCGTCCACCGCCAGGCCGATCACCTGCCAGCCGGCCGCGCCCAGCGCGGCCTGCTCGCGCGCGAAGGCGTCGAGGTCGGGCATTTCCTTGACGCAGGGCGGGCACCAGGTGGCCCAGAAGTTGATCAGCAGCGGGCGGCCGCGCAGCGCCGCCAGCGCCAGCGTGCCGCCCTCGGGGCGCTCGAACTGCTGCGCCCACAGCGCCGCCAGGCCGCTGGCGGCCTCGGCGGGGGTGTCCTCGCCCTGCCGGCGCAGCATCAGGCCGGCGCCGGTGGCGATCAGCGCGGTGGCGCCCGCCAGTCCCATCCAGGTGCGGCGTTTCATGCGGCCTCCGTGTCGAGCAGGCGGCGCAGCGCCGCCAGGTCGCCGCGCTGGGTCAGGCCGCGCGCGTCGGCCTTGAGCGCGCCGCGCAGGTCGTCATGGTCGAGGATCGACAGGAACACCGTCACCGTCTCGCCCAGCGCCGGGCAGCGCGAGGCCAGCGACAGCAGGTCGATGTCGCGCCCCTGCGGCCCGCGGGTGCTGGCGATGTCGAAGTCGACGCCGCGGTCGAGCAGCGCAATCTCGGCCGACTTGCCGTCGTCGCAGTAGAGCTCCAGGTGCAGCGCCGACAGCCGGGTGGCGGTGCCGCGCCAGACCGCGCCGGTCAGGTGCGGGCGGAAGGCGGCCAGGCGCTCCATCCAGACCGCGGCCAGATCGCGCAGCGCGCGCAGCTCGCCCGGCTGGGTGTCGGCGCAGAAGAGGTCGAGGTACTCGCGCACCGCGTCCTCGAGCTCGTCGTTGCCGGGCAGGTCGACCTGGCGCGCGCCGCGGCCCAGGTCACGGGCGGCTCGGCGCTTGGCCGGGCCGTACTCCAGCCCCTCCTCGACGACGAGGCGGGCGGCGGCGGCGGCGATCTCCGCAGACAGGGACGAGGCCATCGGATGCTCTCCTTCAGGGAACGGAACCGGACGGATCAGCGCGGCGGCTGCACCGCGCCCATGCGCGCCGCGATCGTCCCGGCCCGGCTGATCAGGTAGCCGGAGGCCGGGCGCAGCTCGAAGCGCTTCGGGGCCGGCAGCATCACCGCCAGCCGCGCCGCCTGCAGCGCCCCGAGCCGGTCGGCATCGGTGCGGAAGTAGTGGCGGGCGGCGGCCTGCGCGCCGAACAGCCCCTCGCCCCATTCGACATGGTTGAGGTAGATCTCGAGGATGCGCCGCTTGCCCAGCAGCGCCTCGAGCATGAAGGTGATCACGAATTCCTGCGCCTTGCGCAGCGCATGGCGTTCGCCCGACAGAAAGAGGTTCTTGGCGAGCTGCTGCGTGATGGTCGAGCCGCCCACCACCTTGGCCTCGACCCGGGCCGGCGGCGTGGCGGGGGCCTTGCCGCGGGCCTGCGCCTGCTGCTGGCGCCGCTCGAGCTGCTCGTTGCGGCGCTCGGCCAGGGCCTCGGCGCGCTGGTTGCGCTCCCAGGCTTTTTCTAGCGCATCCCACTCGACGCCGCTGTGCTCGACGAAGCCGGCGTCCTCGCTGGCGATGACCGCGCGCGCGATCGGCGTGCCCAGCCGCGTGTAGTCGCGCCACTCGTGCGCCCAGGCGACCTGGCCCCGCTCGGTGGCCAGGCGCCAGATCTCGCTGCGCTGGAAGGTGGTCGAGGCGGGGTCGATCACCACCATCAGCGCCACGCGCAGCAGGAAATACAGCTGCAGCGACAGGCCGGCCAGCAGGATCAGCATCAGCAGCCGGCCCAGCCGGGCCGGCCACGACAGCGTCGGGTGGGGGGCGTCCGACATCGTGCGTCTGCGGTGGGGTCGCGCTCAGCGCGGCGCGTCGACCAGCGCGCGCAGCTCGGCCAGCACCGGCGCGGTGTCGGGCCGCACGCCGCGCCAGGCCAGGAAGGACTCGGCCGCCTGCTCGACCAGCATGCCCAGGCCGTCGCGGCCGCGGGCGCCGTGCTCGGTCGCCCAGGCCAGGAAGCCGCGGGCGCCGGCGCCGTACATCATGTCCAGCGCCAGCGTGCCCGGGCTCAGCACCTCGGGCGGCACCGGCACGCCAGCACCCGACAGGCTGGAGGCGGTGCCGTTGACGACGACGTCGAAGGCCTCGCCGGGCGCCTCCAGCGGGGCGATCTGCAGCGCCACGCCGTGCTCGCGCGCCAGCGCGGCATGGCGCAGCGCCAGCGCCTCGGCCTTCTGCGCGGTGCGGTTGGCGATGACGATGCCGGCCGGTCGCGCCTCGATCAGCGGCCCCAGCACGCCCGCGGCCGCGCCCCCGGCGCCGATCAGCAGCACGCGCCGGCCGGCCAGCGCGACGCCGGCATTCACCGTGATGTCGCGCACCAGGCCGGCGCCGTCGGTGTTGTCGCACCACCAGCCGCCGTCGGCCTCGGCGTCGAATCGCAGCGTGTTGGCGGCCTGCGCCAGCTCGGCGCGCGGCGAGCGGCGCGCCGCCAGCTGCCAGGCCTCGAACTTGAAGGGCACGGTGACATTGCAGCCGCGTCCGCCGGCGGCGGCAAGGCCGCGCACCGTCTCGACGAAGCCGTCCAGCGGCGCGAGCAGGCGCTCGTAGGCCAGCGTCTGGCCGGTCTGCGCGGCGAAGCGGGCGTGGATGGCGGGGGAGCGGCTGTGCTCCACCGGGTGGCCGATCACGACATAGCGGTCCATGGCAGCGGGCGGGCGTGAGAGTGACAAAAGGGACAGGGCGCGTCAGCGGCCCCGCGGTGCGTTCTGGTTTTCCTCGACCGTCGCCTGCAGGCCCTGCTCGCGGGTGAAGCGAAAGCGCGAGACGAAGACCAGCCGGTCGAACTGCGCGCGCATCGGGGCGGTGAAGTGGCCGTAGGGGCCGGCGCCGCGCACGATCGACTGCGCCTTGCGGTCGAGCAGCCGGTTGCCCGAGGACTGGATGATCTCCGCCTCGACCACGCGGCCCAGGCTGTCGATCTCCAGCAGCATGCTGAGCTCGCCGTAGAGCTTGACGCCCTTGTCCTCGGGGAAGTTGCGGGTGCCGATGTCCTCGATGCGGCTGCGCAGCGCGTCGTAGTAGACCGCGTGCACGCCCTCGCGGGCCGAGGGGCTGACATAGCGCCGGCGCGGGCGGGCGTTCTCGTCGTTGATGCGCTTCTCGATCTGCGCGAGCTGGTCGAGCAGCTGGCGGCGGCGCTCCTCCTCGGCGCGGGCGGCCGGGGTGTTCTGCGGCGCCGGCCGGGACGGATCGGTCGCGGCCAGCCGGGCGAGCTCGCGCTTCATCTGCGCGAGCAGCTGCATCTGCTGCACCTGCATCTGCTCGATCTGGCGCTGGGTGTCGTCGAGCGAGTTGCCCGCCTGGTCGGCCGGCGAGGGCGGCAGCGGCGAGGTGGCGCGGCCCTTGTCTGCATCCCCGCC
>JAUPTP010000326.1 GCA_030918015.1 Pseudomonadota bacterium | reverse complement strand
GGCGAGGCGCTGCTCGCCCCGACCGTGCTGTACTCGCCGGTCACCGAGGCGCTGTGGAAGGCCGGCATCCAGCCGCGCTACTGCGCCAACATCACCGGCCACGGCTGGCGCAAGCTGCTGCGCCACCCCAGCGAGCTGACCTACCGCATCCACACCGTGCCGCCGGTCACGCCGGTGCTGAAGTTCATCCAGGAGCAGGCCAAGCAGGACGACCGCGAGGCCTACTCGACGCTGAACATGGGCGCCGGCTTCGCGATCTTCGTCAAGGCGGAAGACGCCGAGCGCACCGTCGAGGTCGCGCGCGCCCAGGGCATCGCCGCCTGGCACGCCGGCACCGTCGAGGCCGGCCCGAAGCGCCTGCTGATCGAGCCGCTGGGCATCGAGTTCGGCAACGACGACCTGCAGCTGCGCTGAACCGAAGGGCACGCGATCGATGATCGACTGGCTGCCCGACGACGACGACGGCAGCCTGCCGTTCCCGCCGCTCGAGCGCGCGCTCGGCCCCGACAGCGAGGCGCCGGGCCTGCTGTGCGCGGGCGGGCGCCTGACGATCGCGCGGCTGCGCCAGGCCTACCGGCGCGGCATCTTCCCGTGGTACAGCCGCGGCGAGCCCATCCTCTGGTGGTGCACCACGCCGCGCATGGTGCTGAAGACGGCCGATTTCCGGCTGCACCGCTCGCTGCGCAAGACGCTGAGGCGCTTCATCGCCACGCCGGGCTGCGAGATCCGCATCGACGCGGCCTTCGACCGGGTGATCGCGCATTGCGCGAGCACGCCCCGGGACGGCCAGGTCGGCACCTGGATCGTGCCGGAGCTGATGCGCGCCTACCGCCAGTGGCATGCCGCCGGCGAGGTGCATTCCTTCGAGACCTGGATCGACGGCGAGCTCGTCGGCGGCCTCTACGGCGTCTGCCAGGGGCGGATGTTCTACGGCGAGTCGATGTTCGCGCGCAGCACCGACGCGTCGAAGATCGCGCTGGCCGCGCTGGTGGCCTTCTGCCGGCGGACGGGCATCGACTGGATCGACTGCCAGCAGCAGACCCGCCATCTGGCCTCGATGGGCGCGGCGCCGGTGTCCCGGCAGGACTTCCTCGCCCATCTGGACCAGGTGACGACCCTGCCCTCGCCGCGCCGCTGGACCTATGATGCGGACCTGTGGCGACAGCTGTCGCTGCACGGCGACCACGACGCCGAGACCGATCCCCCGACGACCCGCCCGCCCGAGCCGCCAGCGTGACGCACCCCCAGGATCTTCCCCTTGCCGAACTGCAGTTCTACGCCACCGCGCCGTATGCCTGCAGCTATCTGGCCGACCGCATGGCGCGGTCGCAGGTGGCGACGCCGTCGCACCTGATCAACGCCGACACCTATTCCAGCCTGGTCGCCGCGGGTTTTCGCCGCAGCGGCCTGTTCACCTACCGGCCGCACTGCGACGGCTGCCGCGCCTGCCTGCCGCTGCGCATCCCGGTGCAGGATTTCCGCCCCAGCCGCAGCCAGCGCCGCGCCTGGCGTGACCACGTCGACCTGCAGGTGTCGGTCACCCGGCTGCGCTTCGTGCCCGAGCACTACGCGCTCTACCTGAAATACCAGACCGCCCGGCACAGCGGCGGCGGCATGGACCAGGATTCGGTCGACCAGTACACCCAGTTCCTGCTGCAGAGCCGGGTCAACTCGCGCCTGGTGGAGTTCCGCGCGCCGCCGCAGGCCGACGGCCGGCCGGGCGCGCTGAAGATGGTCTCGATCCTGGATGTGCTCAACGACGGCCTGTCGGCGGTCTACACCTTCTACGAACCGGACGACGTGGGCGCCAGCTACGGCACCTTCAACGTGATGTGGCAGATCGAACAGGCCCGCGGCCTGGATCTGCCCCATGTCTATCTGGGCTACTGGATCGAGGCCAGCGCCAAGATGGCCTACAAGGAGCGCTTCCGCCCCCACGAGCTGCTCAGCGCCGGACACTGGGTCCGGCGCGACTGACGCCCGTCGTGCCGCCGCTCAGATCAGCGGCACGCCCGTCTTCGACTGGATCTCCTCGCGGGTGACTTCAGGCGCCAGCTCGACGAGCTTCAGGCCTTCCGGGGTCACGTCCATCACGCCCAGGTCGGTGATGATGCGGTTGACCACGCCCACGCCGGTCAGCGGCAGCGTGCACTCGGGCAGGATCTTGAGATCCGTGGTGCCGTCCTTCTTGCGGGCGACATGCTCCATCAGCACGATCACGCGCTTGACGCCGGCGACCAGGTCCATCGCGCCGCCCATGCCCTTGACCATCTTGCCCGGGATCATCCAGTTGGCCAGATCGCCCCGGGCGGTGACCTGCATGGCGCCCAGGATGGACAGATTGATCTTGCCGCCGCGGATCATCGCGAAGCTGTCGTGGCTGCCGAAGATGCTGGATCCCTTCAGCGTCGTGACCGTCTGCTTGCCGGCGTTGATCAGGTCCGGGTCGACCTCGTCGTCATGGGGGAAGGGGCCGATGCCGAGCATGCCGTTCTCGCTCTGCAGCCACACCTCGATGTCCTCGCGGACATGGTTGGCCACCAGCGTCGGGATGCCGATGCCGAGGTTGACGTAGAAGCCGTCCTGCAGTTCCTGCGCCGCGCGCGCGGCCATCTGGTCTTGGGTCCAGGCCATGTGTGCTCCTTGGTGTGCCGTGCGGGGATTACTTGCGCTCGCGGATGGTGCGCTTCTCGATGCGCTTCTCCGGCGTGGCGTTCAGGACGATGCGCTGCACGTAGATGCCGGGCAGGTGCACGTCGTCAGGCTCGATCTCGCCCACCTCGACGATGCGCTCGACCTCGACCACGCAGATCTTGCCGGCCATCGCGGCGGCGGGGTTGAAGTTGCGCGCCGTCTTGTTGAAGCGCAGGTTGCCCGACCTGTCGGCCACGTCGGCCTTGACCAGCGCGACCTCGGGCTTGAGCGAGCGCTCCATCACATAGGTCTCGCCGTCGAACTCGCGCAGCTCCTTGCCCTCGGCCACCAGCGTGCCCACGCCGGTCTTGGTGAAGAAGGCCGGGATGCCGGCGCCGCCGGCGCGCAGCTTCTCGGCCAGCGTGCCCTGGGGCGTGAACTCCAGCTCCAGCTCGCCGGCCAGGTACTGGCGCTCGAACTCCTTGTTCTCGCCGACATAGCTCGAGATCATCTTCCTGATCTGGCGCGTCTCGAGCAGCTTGCCCAGACCGAAGCCGTCGACGCCGGCATTGTTCGAGATGACCGACAGGTCCTTGACGCCGCTGTCCTTCAGCGCGTCGATCAGGGCCTCGGGGATGCCGCACAGGCCGAAGCCACCGACAGCGATGAGCTGGCCGTCGCGGACGATGCCTTCCAGCGCCGCGGCGGCGCTCGGGTAAACCTTGTTCATGCGATCCGTCTCCGGAAAATTCGGACGGACAGACTGTAATACGTAATGCCTTACGTAGGTTGTACGTAGAATTGAGTAATGCCCGAGCTCGACTACCGCATCGCCTTCGATCTGGCCCCGGTCGGTCTGGTGCTGTCGCGCCATCGGCTGATGGTCGACTGCAATCGCCAGATGCTCGAGATGTTCGGCGCGCGCCGCGACGATCTGGTGGGGCGCAGCTTCGAGGTGCTCTACCCGAGCAGCGACGAGTTCGAGCGCACCGGCGCGCGCATCATCGCCAGCCTGGACGCCACCGGCCGCTATGCCGACGACCGGGTGATGAAGCGCCTGCAGCCGGCCCCCGGTCAGCAGGAGCTGTTCTGGTGCCATGTCAGCGGCCGCGCGCTCGACCCGGCCGACCCGCATGCGGCCGGCATCTGGACCTTCGAGGACCTGTCGGAGAAGCGCAGCATCCAGACCGACCTGACGCCGCGCGAGCGCGAGATCGCCGCGCTGCTGGTCGAGGGGCTGACCAGCAAGCTGATCGGCCGGCGCCTGGGCATCAGCCCGCGCACGGTCGATGTCTACCGTGCCCGCTTGATGCGCAAGTACGAGGCGGCCACGACGCCGGAGCTGGTCAAGCGGCTGCTGAGCGCCTGAAGCGCGTCAGCCGTGGCCTCAGAGCGCCGACGCCTCCAGGGACGCGCCCTGGCCCTGGATCGACTCGCCGACGTGGCCGCGCGGCAAGGGAAGGCGGGGAATGCGCACCGGCC
>JAUPTP010000325.1 GCA_030918015.1 Pseudomonadota bacterium | reverse complement strand
AAGCCGATGAAGCCACGGTTGAAGCTGTGCCGGGCCGCGCCGCCCATCAGCACCGCGACCAGCACCGCGGTGGCCAGGACGGCGAGGAAGAGCTGGACGGTGATGCCGGGTCGTTTCATGGGGCATCAAGCGTGGCACCGCGGGCGCGCGCTGGCAAGTGCGCTCGACGGACGGCCCGATCGTGCAGGGACTTCCAAATTTCCTGCACATTCGGCCGCGATGCTGCGGGCATTCCCCCTTCAGGCGGGCCCAGGGCGGCCCGGATGCCCCATGCAGACCGATCGAATCCGCAATGCGCTCCTTCTCCTCCTCGTGCTGGTCAGCGGCCTGTGGCTGCTGGCCGAGCCGCATCTGCCCCAGCCGCTGACCTGGTTCTCCTTCCGGGCGGTGTTCGTGCAGTACAGCGGCGCCCTGGCCATCGGCGCGATGAGCGTGGCCATGCTGCTCGCGCTGCGTCCGCGCCGCGTCGAGCCTCACCTCGACGGGCTGGACAAGATGTACCGCCTGCACAAGTGGCTGGGCATCACCGCGCTGAGCACCTCGGTGCTGCACTGGTGGTTCGCCAAGGGCACGAAGTGGATGGTGGGCTGGGGCTGGCTGGAGCGCCCGGTGCGCGGGCCGCGCCCGGCCGGTGCGCAGCGCGGCTACATCGAGGCCGTGCTGGGCAGCCAGCGCGGCCTGGCCGAGACGGTGGGCGAGTGGGTGTTCTACGCCGCGGCCATCCTGATGATCCTGGCCCTGATCAAGCGCTTCCCCTATCACCTGTTCGCCAAGACCCACAAGTGGCTGGCCGCGGCCTACCTGGCGCTGGTCTTCCACTCGGTGGTGCTGGTGAAGTTCGCCTACTGGGGCCAGCCGGTGGGCTGGCTGCTGGCGGTGCTGATGGCTGGAGGCACGGTCGCGGCCGTCCTGGTGCTGGCGGGCCGCGTCGGGGCCAGGCGCAAGGTGCGCGGCACCGTGGTCGAGACGCAGCGCTATCCCGGCGTCGACTCGCTCGAGACGGTGATCGCGCTGTCGCCGGGCTGGAGCGGCCATGCCGCGGGCCAGTTCGCCTTCGTCACCGTGGACCCGAAGGAGGGCGCCCACCCCTACACCATCGCCAGCGCCTGGGATCCGCAGACGCCCCGCCTGAGCTTCGTCACCAAGGCGCTGGGCGACCACACCCGCGCGCTGCCCGAGCTGCTGCGCCCGGGCCTGGAGGTCACGGTCGAGGGCCCCTACGGCCGCTTCGACTTCGAGGACGGCCGCGAGCGCCAGATCTGGGTGGGCGCGGGCATCGGCATCACGCCCTTCATCGCGCGCATGCAGCAGCTCGCCCGCACCGGCTCGGCGCTGGCCGGGCGCGGCCTGCAGGTCGATCTCTTCCACTCGACCGCGCAGCGTGACGAGGCCGCGCTGGCCCGCCTGAAGCGCGAGGCGGCCGAGGCCGGCATCCGCCTGCATGTGCTGGTCGATGCCGAGGACGGCCGGCTCGACGGCGAGCGCATCCGCCGCCTGGTGCCCGACTGGGCGCAGGCCAGCCTGTGGTTCTGCGGCCCCAGCGGCTTCGGCCGCGCGCTGCACGCCGACTTCGTGGCGCAGGGCCTGCCCCGGCGCGCCTTCCATCAGGAACTGTTCCAGATGCGCTGAGCGCCGGACAACAGCCACCGGACACGGAAAAGGAATCCTCACGATGAACGATGCACGACATTTTCTGCCCCTGGCGCGGGGTGCGCTGACGCTGGCCCTGGGGGCCGTGATCCTGGCCGGCTGCCAGAAGGAGGCCGAGAAGGCCCCCGGCGCCGGTGCGCCGGCGGCCTCGGGCACCAGTGCCGCAGGGGCGGCCAGTGCGGCGGGCGGGGCGCCGGTGGCGGTGGGCGTGGTCACGCTGGAGACCGGCCGGGTCGGCCTGGCCACCGAGCTGCCCGGGCGCATCAGCGCGCCGGTGGCCGCCGAGGTGCGCCCGCAGGTGCGCGGCATCATCCGCTCGCGCGACTTCGCCGAGGGCGCGATGGTGCGCGCCGGCCAGGTGCTCTACCGCATCGAGCCCGACGCCTACCGCATCGCGCTCGACAGCGCCCGGGCCGGCGTCAGCCGCGCGCAGGCCACGCTGGACGCCGCCCGCCTGACCGCGCAGCGCCGCGCCGATCTGCTCAAGGTCGAGGGCGTGAGCCAGCAGGATGTGCAGGACGCGCAGGTCGCGCTGCGCCAGGCCGAGGCCGATCTGGCCAGCGCCCGCGCCGTGCAGGCCAGCGCCGAGCTGAACCTGGAGCGCACCACGGTCACCGCGCCGATCTCGGGCCGCGTCGATCTCTCGACGGTCACGCCGGGCACGCTGGTCACCGCCGACCAGACCACCGCGCTGACCACCGTGCGCCAGCTCGATCCGATCCAGGTCGACATCAGCCAGTCCAGCGCCGAGCTGCTGCGCCTGCGCCGCGACCTGGCCAGCGGCCGGCTGCAGCGCGTCGGCGCCGACGAGGCCGGCGTGAAGCTGCTGCTGGAGGACGGCAGCGCCTACCCGCGCACCGGCCGGCTCAGCGTGTCGGGCGTGTCGGTCAACACCGCCACCGGCGCGGTCACGCTGCGGGCACGCTTCGACAATCCCGAGGGCACGCTGATGCCGGGCATGTATGTGCGCGCGGTGCTGGAGACCGCCAGCGTCGAGCAGGCGCTGGTGGTGCCGCAGCAGGCGGTGCAGCGCGACGCGCGCGGCCAGGCCAGCGTGCTGGTGGTCGGCGACGACCGCAAGGTCGAGCGCCGCCAGGTGGGCGTCGGGCGCAGCTTCGGCGGCGGCTGGATCGTCAGCGACGGCCTGAAGGCCGGCGAGCGCGTCATCGTCGAGGGGCTGCAGAAGGTGCGCCCGGGCGACACGGTGCAGCCGCGCCCGGTCGAGCTGCAGGCGCCGGCCTCGGCCGCATCGGCCGCCTCGGCGCCGGCGCTGCCGGCCTCGGGCCGCTGAGCGGGGGCCGCACGCCATGGCACGTTTCTTCATCGATCGCCCCATCTTCGCGTGGGTGCTCGCGATCGTCGTGATGCTCGCCGGCCTGCTGGCGATCGAGCGGCTGCCGCTGGAGCAGTATCCCGACATCGCTCCGCCGCGGGTGTCGATCAACGCCACCTATCCCGGCGCCTCGGCCAAGACCATCGAGGACTCGGTGACCCAGGTCATCGAGCAGAAGATGAAGGGCCTCGACGGCCTGCTGTCGATGTCCTCGAACAGCTCCTCGGCCGGCCAGGCCACGGTGTCGCTGAGCTTCAACGCCGGCACCAACGCCGACGTGGCGCAGATGCAGGTGCAGAACAAGCTGCAGCAGGCGCTCAGCCAGCTGCCGCAGGCGGTGCAGAACCAGGGCGTGACGGTCACCAAGACCGGCACCGACTTCCTGGTCATCCTGTCGTTCTATTCGGCCACCGACAGCGCCACCAGCATCCAGATCGGCGACTACCTGAACTCGAGCGTGCTCGACATCGTCAGCCGGCTCGACGGCGTGGGCGACGTGCAGCTGCTGGGCACCGGGCATGCGATGCGCATCTGGCTCGATCCGGCCCGGCTGGCCGCGGTCGCGCTGATGCCCTCGGACATCAGCAGCGCCATCACCAGCCAGAACGCGCAGGTCTCGGCCGGCCAGGTCGGCGGCCTGCCGGCGGCGCCGGGCCAGCAGCTCAATGTCACCATCACCGCGCGCAGCAAGCTGCAGTCGGTGCGCGAGTTCCGCGAGATCGTGCTGAAGACCGCCAGCGACGGCAGCGCGGTGCGCCTGGGCGATGTCGCCCGGGTCGAGCTCGGGGGCGACAGCTACACGATCGGCACCCGCTTCAAGGGCCGGCCCTCGGCGGCGATGGGCATCAAGCTGGCGCAGGGCGCCAACGCGATCGCGGTGGCCGATGCGGTCAAGGCCAAGGTCGCCGAGCTGCAGCCGGGCTTCCCCTACCAGCTGCGCTCCGAGCTGACCTACGACACCAGCCCCTTCGTGAAGATCTCGATCGAGGAGGTGGTCAAGACGCTGCTGGAGGCCGTCGCGCTGGTCGTGGTGGTGATGTACCTCTTCATGCAGAACCTGCGCGCGACGCTGATCCCGGCGATCGCGGTGCCGGTGGTGCTGCTGGGCACCTTCGGCGTGCTGGCCGCGGCCGGCTACT
>JAUPTP010000324.1 GCA_030918015.1 Pseudomonadota bacterium | reverse complement strand
GCAGGACGTGGAGGACAAGAAGATCCGCAAGCAGCGCCGCTTCTCCGAGGCCGGCATGGCCGAGATCATCCATCTGCACGAGCGGCTGATGGCCAATCTGCGCCTGGGCATGAGCGTGTTCCTCGACGGCCATCCGCGCGACGCGCAGCGCCTGCTCGAGGAGAAGGCGCGATTCCGCGAGCTCGAACATGCCTATGCCGGCAAGCACCTCGACCGGCTGAAGGAGAACACGGCCGACAGCATCGAGACCAGCTCGCTGCACCTGGACCTGATCAGCGACCTGAAGCGCATCAACTCGCACATCTGCTCGATCGCCTACCCGATCCTGGAGCCGGCCGGCGCGCTGGCCAAGACCCGGCTGCGGCCGTCGCGCATGGCGGGGCTGGATGACATTCGGGGGTGATCGCGGCGTGCAGGCGCGGCCCACCCGTGACGCGCGTCATGCGCTGCTGCGGCCACTGGAGAATTTTTGCTTTTCAGGCGCTTATTCTGGTGCCCCTGTCTGCCATGCCGCACCGTCCGCCATGATCTACGACGTCACCACCAGTGCCCTGTATGCCGATGACGGCACTTTCCTGCACACCGTGCACTGTCCGATGGCGTTGACGCCCGATCAGCTCGAGGCGATCTATCCGGATTCGACCGACCGGCATTGCCGCCAGTGCAAGCGCCGAATCTTCGATCTCGACAGGATGAGCGATGTTCTGGCCAAGGCGCTGTTCCTGGATGATCCGCATGCCTGCGTCTTCTCCACCGGGCGGGCCCGCCACATCGTCTTCCTGCATCACCGCGAGCAGCGCGAAGGCAATGCGCGTGGTCTGCCCGTCATCCGCACGGCGCGCAATCTGCAGATGATGCAGGCCGCCAGTCGCCAGGGTTTCCGGCCGCTGCTGCGCGACGCTGCGCCCGCGCCGGAAAAGGGCGAGTTCAAGTACATCGTCTATCAGCATCAGGACACCGGCGAGATCTGGTGGAGCGGTGACCGGCGCGATTTCCATCCGCTCGACCATCCTCTGGCCGCGGACGACGATCCGTGGGTGCTGGTCAAGGACTGGTTCTTTGTCCGTGCCGACCAGCCGTTTCCGCTGGCGGCCTATCTGATCCCGAAGGACCTGCCCGACTACACCCCGGTCTTCGTCGAGGATGTGATCGAGGACTGGCGTGAATTGACCTGGAACCAGGGCAATTCTCGGCGGATCCATGCGACGGAGGCGATGTGGACAGGACAGTTCCTGATGCTGGGCGCGACCGAGCAGGATGACAGCCCTCCGTGTCGGGTGGGATGAACCGTCGAGCGGGAGAACCAGATGTCCCACATCAACAAGAAGCGGCCAAGAGCCACGGTGATCGTCGAGACGGGCGAGGGCATTCTGCTGGTGCGGATGCGGTCAGACCTGTTCATGCTGCCCGGTGGTGGCATTGAGCGCGGCGAACAGCCCATCTGCGCTG
Source organism: Pseudomonadota bacterium (assembly GCA_030918015.1). Taxonomy (GTDB): domain Bacteria; phylum Pseudomonadota; class Gammaproteobacteria; order Burkholderiales; family Burkholderiaceae_C; genus Sphaerotilus. Next base: position 2,674 of record JAUPTP010000324.1, on the reverse strand, counting down.
CCATCCGGGAACTCAAGGAGGAAACCGGGCTGGACTCCTGCGCGGCGGCGTTCCTGTTCGAACATGAAAGCCGGCACCACCAGCACCATGTCTTCCACATCCTGGCTCGAGGGACGCCTGAGCCTGACAGCGAGATTGTCGAACTGGGCGTCTACCGTGAGGCGACCTCTCACGAGATCTATGCCAGTCATGTGCAGATCATCGGGCGCTTTCTAGGCGGGTCATCACGCATCGTCATGCCCGCGCAGGCGGGCAGCCACGAGGTGCGGCGGTGATGGCGGGGCGTGGGCCCTCGCCTTCGCGAGGGTGACGGCGGGGGTCAGCCCGGCGTGCCGCTGCGCCCCACCAGCGTCCGCGCCAACCGATCATGCCGCTCCACCAGCGGCCCCAGATCCAGCGTCGTGAGCTGGCCTTCACGCACCAGCACCCGCCCCCCGACGATGTTCCACGCGACCGACGGACTCGCACACAGCAGCAGCGCCGCCAGCGGGTCATGCACCGCGCCGCCGGCCATCGCCAGCGAGTCCAGCCGCCACAGCACCAGGTCGGCCGCCATGCCGGGCGCGAGGTGGCCGGTGTCGTCGCGGCCGAGCACCTGCGCGCCGCCGCGCGTGGCGATCGCCAGCGCGTCGCGGGCGGTCATCTCGGCGGGGCCGAGGTCGCAGCCGTAGCGGGTCACGCCGTCGGCGCCGGTCTCGGGCGGCTGCATCGCGCGGCCGACGCGCGCGAGCAGCAGCGCCTGGCGCGCCTCGTTGAGCAGGTGGCCGGCGTCGTTGCTGGCGCTGCCGTCCACGCCCAGGCCGACCGGCACGCCCGCGTTCAGCATCCGCCGCACCGGCGCGATCCCGGAGGCCAACCGCATGTTGCTGCACGGGCAGTGCGCCACGCCGGTGCTGGTGGCGGCGAAGCGGGCAATGCCGTGCGCGTCCAGCCGCACGCAGTGCGCGTGCCACACGTCCTCGCCCAGCCAGCCCACGCTCTCGGCGTACTCCGTGGGCGTCATGCCGAACTTGAACTGGCTGTAGGCGAGGTCGTGGTCGTTCTCGGCCAGGTGGGTGTGCAGCCGCGCGCCCAGGCTGCGGGCCAGCGCCGCCGAGTCGCGCATCAGCTCCCGGCTGACCGAGAAGGGCGAGCAGGGCGCCGCCACCACCCGCAGCCGGCTGTAGCGGCCGTTGTCGTTGTAGGTCTCGATCAGCCGCTGCGTGTCGGCCAGGATCGCCTCCTCGCGCTCGACGAGGGAGTCCGGCGGCAGGCCGCCGGCCGACTCGCCCACGCTCATGCTGCCGCGCGCGGCGTGGAAGCGCATGCCGACCTCGGCTGCCGCCTCGATCTGGTGGTCGAGCCGCACGCCGTCGGGGAAGATGTAGTGGTGGTCCGAGGTGGTGGTGCAGCCCGACAGCAGCAGCTCGGCCATGGCCACCTGGGTCGAGACCTGCACCATCTCCGGCGTCAGCCCGGCCCAGATCGGGTAGAGCGTCTTCAGCCAGCCGAAGAGCTCGGCGTCCTGTGCCGCCGGGATGACGCGGGTCAGCGTCTGGTACATGTGGTGATGCGTGTTGATCAGCCCGGGCGTGACCACATGGCCGCGCGCGTCGATCCGCTCGCCGCGGGCGCGCACCTCGTCCATCACCTCGGGCGGCACCTCGCCGGCCGGCCAGATCGCCTCGATCGCCTCGCCGCGGATCAGCACGCTGGCGCCGCGCAGCTCGCGCCGGTCGGCGTCGAAGGTGGCGATCAGCTCGGCCTGGTGGATGAGCAGCGGCGGGGGCAGGGCGGTGTCGGTCGGCATGCGCGGGATTGTCGAGCAGGGATGGTTTTCCCGCGCTCATCGCGCTAATGTTTGTCGGGGCTGCCGCCTAACCTCGTGTCACGATGACTGACACCGCCGCCGGTTCCCCGACCTTGCCGATCCAGCCGACTTCGCTGGACCCCGCCGATCCGGCGGCCTGGGAGGCTTTCCGCGCCCAGGCCCACCGCATGCTCGACGACATGATCGGCCACCTGCGCACGCTGCGCGAGCAGCCGGTCTGGCGGCCGATCCCCGAGGCGCTGCGCACGCGCTGGCGCGAGCCCCTGCCGGCGCAGCCGGTGCCGGTGGCCGAGCTGCACGATCGCTTCCTGGCCGAGGTGCTGCCGCATGCGGTCGGCAATGCGCATCCGCGCTTCATGGGCTGGGTGCAGGGCGCCGGCACGCCCGAGGGCCTGCTGGCCGAGATGCTCGCCGCCGGGCTGAACGCCAATGTCGGCGGGCGCGACCAGATGCCGCTCGAGGTCGAGCGCCAGGTGGTGCACTGGATGCGCGAGCTGTTCGACTTTCCCGACACCGCCTCCGGCCTGCTGGTGACCGGCTCCTCGACCGCCAACCTGATCGGCGTGCTGGTGGCGCGCACCCGCGCGCTGGGCGTCGACTCGCGCCGCGACGGGCTGGGCGCGGACGGCCTGCGGCTGGTGGCCTACGCCAGCGCGGCCGCGCACGGCTGCGTCGCGCAGGCGATGGCGATCGCCGGGCTGGGCAGCGCGGCGCTGCGCCGGGTGCCGGTGGACGCCGATCACCGCATCGACGTCGCCGCGCTGCGCCGCATGCTGGCGGCGGACCGTGCCGCCGGCCTGCAGCCCTTCCTGGTGGTGGGCACCGCCGGCACGGTCGATGTCGGCGCGATCGACGATCTGGAGG
>JAUPTP010000323.1 GCA_030918015.1 Pseudomonadota bacterium | reverse complement strand
GTTCCGATGCGGCCGGTCTGCAACAGCGAGGCCATGCGAGGATGTTCCTGGGATGATTGAATGGCGACTCCGTACCCTGTCAGGAGAATCCAGGATGGACACGAAAGAGGAATTGATGCCGACACAGGCTGGTCAGCCGATGCTTGCCCTGATGGGCGCCTCGGTGCAATGGTGGCTCTGGATGCCGTGGGCCGCCTGGCTGCCGACCTCGGCCGCCGCCAGGGAGGCCGCCGATGCCGGCGCACAGGTGCCGGTTGCGGCGCCTGTCGAGGTGCTTGCCGAGGCGCCTGTCGAGCTGCCGGTGCGGCGCCGCGACGATCTGACCCGTCTGGAGGGCATCGGTCCGCGCATCGCCGGGCTGCTGACCGAGGCGGGCTTCGACCACTTCGCCGCCCTGGCGGCTGCGCCTGTCGACCGCCTCGAGGCGATCCTGGCGGCGGCGGGCTCGCGTTTCCGGCTGGCCCAGCCGGCCACCTGGCCGCAGCAGGCCGCGCTGCTGGCGGCCGGCGACGAGGCGGGATTCGCCGCGCTGGTGGCCGAGCTCAAGGGCGGCGTGCGCCGCTGAGGGCACGGTGCCGGGACGACCGGCCTCAGTGCATGAAGCCCATCGAGCGGCGCTCGCGCACCTGCGGCTTGACCCGGTGCTCGCTCTCGAGCTGGGCCAGGAATGCATCGGGCTCGAAGGCCTCGCCCAGGATGTCGATCTGGCGGCGCACCGCCGCGAAGTCGCCGCAGGCCAGCTGGTCGAGCTGCGCCAGGCGCCGGCGCTGCTCGTCGGTGAGGTGTGCGGCCTCGCCGCCCAGCGCCTCGGCGACGAACATGCGCTCGCGCTGCTCGGGGCGCAGCGGCAGGAAGCGGATCTTGAAGGTGAAGCGCCTGAGCGCCGCCTCGTCGAGATCCTCGAACAGGTTGGTGGTGCAGATGAAGACCCCCCCGAAGCGCTCCATGCCCTGCAGCATCTCGTTGACCTCGCTGACCTCGTAGCTGCGCTCGGCGCGGCGGCGGGTGCGCAGGAAGCTGTCGGCCTCGTCGAGCAGCAGCACCGCCTGCTCGGCGGCGGCCTCGGTGAACATGCGTGCCATGTTCTGCTCGGTCTCGCCGACGAACTTGCTCACCAGGTCACTGGCCTGGCGGACCATCAAGGGCCGGCCCAGGGCCTGCGCGATGTGCTCGGCCAGCGCGGTCTTGCCGGTGCCCGGCGCCCCGTGGAAGCACAGCGCGCCGTGCCCGCGCCGCTGCAGCGCCTCGACGATGCGCGGCACCTCGAAGCGGCTCTCGACATGGAGCAGCGTCAGGTCGTAGCTCGTCACGGCGGGCCGCGCGCTCGGGCGCAGCGCGTCCGTGTTGCCCAGCGCCAGATCGGCATGCGCGATCTGGCGCTCGATCAGGCGCTCCAGCGCCGCGGCGTCGCCGGGCGTCTTCTCGCCGACCAGCCGCGCGAAGCGCACCGCGGTGCGGATCTGCGCCGGTGTCAGCGCCTTGCGCTGCGTGAGCCGCTCGACGAATTCCGCGCTGACCGCCACATCGCCCAGCGCCCGGCGCACCAGCATCTCGCGCGCGCCCGGCGGGGGCGACTTCAGCTCCAGGTGGTACTGGAAGCGGCGGCGGAAGGCCGGGTCGATCTGCTCGATGCGGTTCGTCACCCAGATCACCGGCACCGGGTTGGTCTCCAGGATCTGGTTGACCCAGGCCTTGCCGTTGACCGAGCCGGAGGTGCCGCCGTCGCCGCAGCTCTCCAGCCGGGCGATGAGCTGCGCGGCGTCCGACGAGATCGGCGGGAAGACGTCCTCGACCTCGTCGAAGAGCAGCGCCACCCGCGGGCTGGCCTTCAGGAAGACCTGGCTGATCTGCAGCGAGCGGTAGCGGTCGCGGCCCGAGAGCGAGTTGCCGTCGCGGTCGGCGTACTCGACCTCGTAGAGCTCCAGCCCGGCCTGCTGCGCCACGACCCGCGCCAGCTCGGTCTTGCCGGTGCCCGGCGGGCCGTACATCAGCACGTTGACGCCGCCCTCGCGCCGCTCGACCGCGTGGCGCAGCAGCGCGGTGAGCACCTCCACCTCCTCGGCGACGAAATGGAAGTCGCCCGCGCCGAGCTCGGTCTTGACCGAGGGCCGGGTGAAGACGGCCATCAGGTCCTGCGGGTCGCGGTATTCGCGCATCAGCACGGGGGGGAGCTGGTCGGAGACCTTCATCAGGTCGGCCAGATCGGTGATGTTGTGCTCGGAGATCAGGTTCTCGATCATGCCGATGCGCTCGAGCCGGCTGCCGGCGCGCAGCGCGTCGGCCACCTCGCGCTGGTCGACGCCGGCGACCTCGGCCAGCGTCGCGTAGGCCTCCTGCGCGCTGGCGACCTTGTACTCGACCAGCAGGCCGCGCAGGTCGCGCTGATAGCGCGCCAGCGTGCCGTACAGGATCAGCGCCCGCTCGGCCGGATTGAGCTGCAGCAGGCCGGCGAGCAGCTCGACATTCTTCTCGACCAGCGTGTCGTTCTGCCGCAGGTGCTGGCCCAGCCAGTCGCTGGTGGTGCCCAGGATCGCCATGAGGTCCTTGGGGGCGTCCTTGATGTGCTCGTCGAGGTAGAAGAACAGCGTGCCTTCCTCGTAGGGGCCGGCCCACCAGCCGTGGCGCTCCAGGAAGGCGGCGTCGTCGAGCTTCTCGTGGTCGACCCAGCCCTCGTGCTCGCGCACCCGGCGGCCGAGGAACTCGCGCAGCCGGTGCAGCACGCTGACCGGCCAGACCAGGTGGCGCGCGCACAGCGACAGCAGGCTGTTCCAGTCGCGGCGCCCGGCGAAGCGCCCGGCCTGGCGCAGGGTCAGCGTCAGCACGAAATGGGTGCAGAGCTGGTCGAGCACCGGCGAGTCCAGCAGACCCGGCGACAGCAGCACCGGCGCGCCGCCCTTGCGACTGCGCGAGCGACGGACTGGCTCGGGGCGGGACACTTCCTGGCTCATGCGGTCTCCTTGCGGAACGTTCCTGGATCGATGGCGGCCATGCCGTCGTCCATCTTCGCGCCAACCGGGCACGCGATGCAAGGCCGGACCGCTCGCCCCGAGACGGTCCGCAGGGCATCCGCCCCCTTCAGTGGAGAACGACCGGGTGATGGGCCAGGGTGGTGTAGTTGGCCAGGAAGTCGTCGATGTGCGCCTCGTCCACGCTGTCGCCGATCAGGCGCTCGACGCCGGCCTGGAAATGATCGGCCAGCAGGCCGGCCAGATAGATCTCCCGCCGGGCGGTCTTGTCGACGATCTCGAAGCCACCGTGGGGGTGGTCGTCGCCGACGTGCTGCATCACCGCGAAGTTCTCGGAGTTGTAGAGCATGTGCATCGTGATCTCCTTCGGAAGGGGTTGTCGGCTGCAAGAAAGAGGTGAGGGGGGCGGAGCCGGATTCAAGGGGGCGGCTCCGCAGCGGGCTGCAGCAGCAGCTCCAGCGTGTCGCCGTCGGCTTCGCTCAGGCGCAGGCGCTGGGGCCAGTGCGGGGGCTGGGGCAGGGTCCAGACCTCGGCGCGGGTGTCGTGGGGGCCGTCGGGCTCGCGGCGCAGGTGCCAGCGGCCCGCCTCGTCGCGGTCGAGCAGCGTGAACACCCAGTGCTGCACCTCGCCGCCGACGCCGGCCACCGGCATCACGATGCGGTCGCCCGGCGCCTGTCCCGGGGCATCGAGCCGGGCGGTCAGCTGCGCGATCCAGCTCAGGCGGTCCTGGGCGCCGGGCTCGAGCGGCGCCTCGCCCTCGCGGGCCGAGAAGAGGATGCGGGGGTGGTCGCCTTCGCGCACGAAGCTCACCGCGCGCTCGCTGCGCCGCAGCCGCTGTTCGGTGTGGCGCTCCGGGGCGAGGCCGTGCGGCTCGATCTGTCCTTCGCTGACCTGCGCCAGGATGCGGCCGACGACAGGCACGCGCGCCTCGAGCCGCATGCGGTAGCGCGGGCCGTCCACGCTCCAGTCGATGCGTCCGCGACCGACCAGGGCCCCTCGGCTCAGGCGGTAGTCGAGCTGGGTGCTGGGCGGCACGGCCGCGGCCTGGGGCTGCTCGGGCGCTCGCTCGGGCCATGACACGGGGGCCGGCTCGGGCCGCGGCTGGGCCAGGGACGGCGGACGCCTCGCGGGTTCGATCGGCCGCGGCGGTGTGGGCGGCGGGGGCGG
>JAUPTP010000322.1 GCA_030918015.1 Pseudomonadota bacterium | reverse complement strand
TTGATGCGGCTGTTGTCCAGCACGTAAGAGCGGATCTGGTGGCCCCAGCCCACGTCGGTCTTGGTGTCTTCGAGCTTCTGCTGCTCTTCCATCCGCTTGCGCATCTCGTGGTCGTACAGCCGCGAGCGCAGGCGTTTCCACGCCACGTCGCGGTTGCTGTGCTGGCTGCGGCCGTCCTGGCACTGCACGACGATGCCGGTCGGGATGTGCGTCAGGCGCACCGCCGAGTCGGTCTTGTTGATGTGCTGGCCGCCCGCGCCCGAGGCACGGAAGGTGTCGGTGCGCACGTCGGACGGGTTGATCTCGATCTCGATCGAGTCGTCGATCTCGGGATAGACGAACAGCGACGCGAACGAGGTGTGGCGCCCGCCCGAGGAGTCGAACGGCGACTTGCGCACCAGGCGGTGCACGCCGGTCTCGGTGCGCAGGTGGCCGAAGGCGTAGTCGCCCTCGACCTTGATGGTCGCGCTCTTGATGCCGGCGGTGTCGCCCTCGGTGATGTCTTCCACCGTGGCGGTGAAGCCCTTGCGCTCGCAGTACTTGAGGTACTGGCGCAGCAGCATCGAGGCCCAGTCGCAGGCCTCGGTGCCGCCGGCGCCGGCCTGGATGTCGACGAAGCAGTTCATCGGGTCGGCCGGGTTCGAGAACATGCGGCGGAACTCGAGCCGCTCGATCGTCTCGCGCAGCGCGGCGGTCTCGGCCTCGATGGTGGCGAGGGAGTCGAAGTCGCTCTCCTCCTTCGTCATCTCGTAGAGCTCGGTGTTGTCGGCCAGCTGGGTCGTCAGGTGGTCGATGGTCTCGACGACGGTCTCCAGCGAGCGCTTTTCCTTGCCGAGTTCCTGCGCGCGCTTCGGGTCGTTCCAGACCTCGGGGTTCTCCAGCGCGGCGTTGACCTCGGCCAGGTTCAGGGCCTTGCGATCGTAGTCAAAGATACCCCCTTAGCGCGTTCGTGCGCTCGCTGAGGTCGGCCAGGGTGGCGCCGATGGCGTTGATTTGTTCGATGTCCATGATCTGCTCGTCCAATGACAAGGGTCGATTTTGGCACGGCAGGCGCCGCGCGCCGGCATCGCCGCGGTCGGCTCAGGCCGGCAGCTCATCGAGATGCGCCTGCAGCTGCTGCGCCAGCGCCTCGGGCTGGTCGTGGTGCAGCATGTGGCCGCAGTCGTCGAGCGTGGCGCGCGCGAGCCGCGGCACCGCGGCCAGGCGCACCTCGAAGTCCTCGCGCGGGTAGCGGTCGCCCCACCACTTGCTCACGTCGGTCTGGCGGCCCTCGACCCACAGCACCGGTGCGGTGATCCGCGCCCAGCAGGCCACCGCCTCCTCCTTGCGGTAAAGCACCGGGTTGAGCTGCTTGTGCGCCGGGTCGCCGAGCATCTCGAAGCGGCCGGCCTGGTTGCGCCGTGCCGCATGGGGCGCCAGCCAGTCGGCGAAGTCGGCGCGCAGGCGCGGGTTGAGCCGGCGCAGCCGTGTCGCCACCGCGTCCAGGCTGTCGTGGTCGCGCCGCCGGGCGGGTTCGCGCAGCTGGTCGAGCCACTGCGCGCAGCGGCCCGGCGCCTGCGCGGGGTGGCTCTGCGGCAGGCCGAAGCCCTCCAGGTTGACCAGGCGACGCACCCGCGCCGGGCGGATGCCGGCATACATCATCGCCACGTTGCCGCCCATGCTGTGGCCGACCAGATCGACCGCGGGCTCGTGCGCCAGCCCCAGGCCGCTCGCGCGCAGCAGCGCGTCGAGGTCGGCCAGGTGGTCCGGGAACCAGAAGGTGTCGGCGCGCTGGCCGCCGGGCGCGCTGTCGCTGCGGCCGAAGCCGCGCCCGTCGGGCGCGATGATGAAGCGCGCCGCGCCGGCGCCGTCCCGGGCCTCGAGCGCGTCGAGCGCATCGACCAGGAACTGGAAGGAGGCGCCGACATCCATCCAGCCGTGCAGCAGCACCAGCGGCGGCCGCTCGGGCGTGACCCGCGACGGATCGCCCCAGATCAGCACATGCGTGCGCAGCCCGCGCAGCGGCAGGAACAGCGAACGCGCGCGCCGGCGCGGCAGGTAAGGCGTGACCGCCAGGGTCATGAGGCCTCCGAAGGGGTCAGGCGCGGGCCGGCGGATCCTGGAAGCCGCCGGCGCGGTAGGTCAGCACCAGCGTGTCGCGCCAGCCCTGCGCGCCGTCGGGCTGGATCGGCGTGCTCTCGTGGATGACGCGCGGGTCGTCGAGCAGCAGCGCGCTCCAGGGCTCGTCGAGCGTGAAGCGCACGCCGTGCGGGCCCTCGGCCTCGAAGACGCGCGTCTCGCCGCCGCGCACGCCGTGGCGGTCGACCAGCACCACCGCGACGAAGTTGACGCCGTCGCGGTGCGCGCCCTCCGGCGTCGGGCGGCCCATGCCGCCGGTGGTGTCGATGCGGAAGGGGTGGGCCTCGATGAACCAGCGGCCGTCGAAGGCGGGCTCGGTGGGCGTGTCGTGCGCGGCTGCGGCGAAGACCTCGCCGAGCCGCGCCACCAGCGCCAGGAAGGCGGGCGAGGCGGCCATCGCCGCGTCCAGCGGCGCGAAGTGGCGCAGCATGCCGCCGTGCAGCGCGTTGTAGGTGGTCGGCTGCCAGTGCGGGCGGTGCGGCACCGTCTCGAGCGTGCCGGCGCGGGTGTCCTGCACCAGGCTGCCGTGGCGGCGGCGGCGGTAGCGGCCGCCGTCCTTGAGGTGCTCGTCGGGCGGCAGCTGCGGCCAGCAGGCGTCGAGCGCATGCAGCGCCTCGGGCGTCGTGCCGGCGATCTCGGCCAGCGCGTCGGCCGACAGCCGCACGAAGCCCTGCGTGCGCAGGCAGGAAGCCGCCTGGGCGCTCTCGGGGCGCGTCAGGGCATCGGGATGGGGAAAGGTGGAGGACATGATGGGGAGCGATTGTGCCGCGTCGCCCCGCAGCGGCCTTGATCAGGGTGAAGCCGGCTCGCGCTGCCACTGCGCCAGCAGCATCGCCGCCAGCAGCAGGCCCGCGCCGCCCCAGCCGCGCAGCCCCAGGCTCTCGCCCAGCACCAGCCAGCCGCCGATCGCCGAAAACACGCCCTCGCTGCTGTAGATGATGGCGGCGTGCGAGGCGCGGGCCTCGCGCTGCGCGATCACCTGCAGCGTGTAGGCCACGCCGATCGACAGGATGCCGCCCCAGGCGATGGCGCCGCCGGCCTGCACCAGACCGTCCAGGCTGATCGGCTCGCGCCAGATCGCCGCCACCCACGACAGCGCGCCCGCCACCAGGTACTGCAGCACCGACAGCCGCAGCGGATCATGCCGGCGCGCCAGATGCCCGACCAGCAGCACATGCACCGCCCACAGCATCGCGCCGCCGAGCTGCAGCCAGTCGCCGGCAGCGATCGAGGCGTCCGGCTTGACGCTGAGGAAATACAGGCCGGCCGCCGACAGGGCCACCGCCCCCCAGAGCTGCGTCGACACGCTCGCGCCGCCCAGGCGCATCATCACCGGCACCAGCACGACGTACAGCCCGGTGATGAAGCCGGCATTGCTGACCGAGGTGCCCAGCAGCCCGACCTGCTGCAGATTGATCGCGATGAACAGCACCAGCCCGAGCAGCACGCCCGCGCCGATGCAGCCGCGGCTCTCCGTCACCGGCATCGCCGCGAACGGCCCGCCGCGCCAGAACCACAGCGGCGCCACCATCAGCGCGCCCAGCAGCAGGCGCGCGGCGGTGTAGGTGAAGGGCCCGACCGTGTCCATGCCCATCTGCTGCGCGACGAAGGTCGAGCCCCAGATGGCGGCGGTCAGGATCATCAGCAGATCGGTGCGCAGGGTGCTGCGCGCGGTGGCGGCGGGCGGGGTGAGCGGGGCGGACATCGGCGACGGGGACAGACAGCGGGGTGAGAAGTGCGCAAAATGCTGCGCATTCCGAAGGGCCCGAGCCTATGAGCAAAATATTGCGCAGTCAACCCGATGTCCGACCCGACGCCGTCCACGCCAGCGAGGTGCCGGTGCTGGCCCATGTCGGCGCCAACCTGCGCCGGCTGCGCGCGGCCGCCGGGCTGAGCCAGGCGGCGCTGGCCGCGGCCGCCGACCTGAGCCGGCGCACCCTCGTCGGCCTGGAGGCGGGCGAGGCCAACCTCAGCCTGGCCGGGCTGGACCGGCTGGCGCGGGCGCTGGGCACCGACT
>JAUPTP010000321.1 GCA_030918015.1 Pseudomonadota bacterium | reverse complement strand
GACATGCGCGCGACGTTGCGGTTGTCCTCGCCGGCCTGGTTGGCGCAGCCGTAGAGCACGTCGTCGACCGCGGCCCAGTCGACGGCGGGGTGGCGCGCCATCAGCGCCCGGATCGGGATCGCGCCCAGGTCGTCGGTGCGCACGCTCGACAGGGCGCCGCCATAGCGGCCGAAGGGGGTGCGGATCGCGTCGCAGAGGTAGGCGTGGGTCATGGCGGGGTAGATGGGGAGCGTGGATTGGGCGGTGAGGTACTTGGTGTTTCCGTTCAGGCGTCAGTCCAGCAGCGCGGCCAGCATGGTGGCGTCGGCCAGTCGCATGCCGTGGCCGCCTTCCTCGGCCAGTCGACCGAGCTCGCGGGCCAGCCGAGCGGGATCCTGGCGGCGCGCCCAGAAGACCGGGCCGCCTTCCCAGCGCGGAAAGCCGTAGCCCTGCACCAGCACGACGTCGATGTCGCTCGGGCGGGTGGCGACACCGTCGGCAAAGAGGCAGGCGGCCTCGTTGACCATCGCCAGCAGTGCGCGACGCTGGATCTCCTCGGTCGTCAGGGCGCGGCGCTGGATGCCGCGTGCGGCACTTGCCTGCACGATGAGGTCACGGACGGTGGCATCGGTTTCGGGCGCCCGCTTGCCCTCGGGGTAGCCGTAATAGCCGGCACCACTCTTCTGGCCAAGCCGGCCTTGTTCGCAGAGCTGTTCGAGCACCGGCACGTGGCGTTCGCGCGGATCGCGCGTGGCCGCCTGGGCGCGGCGCATGCGCCATGCGATGTCGAGGCCGGACAGATCGGCGACCGCGAACGGCCCCATCGCGAAACCGAAGTCGGTCAGTGCCTGATCGACCTGCTCTGGCCAGGCGCCATCCTCCAGCATGAACTCGCACTGGCGCCGATAGGCGTTGTAGATGCGGTTGCCGATGAAGCCGAAGGCATTGCCGCACAGCACCGGCACCTTGCGCAGGATCTTGCCCAGCGCCATGCCGGTGGCCAGCACGTCGGCGCGGGTCTCGGCGCCGCGGATGACCTCCAGCAGCTTCATGACCTGGGCCGGGCTGAAGAAGTGCAGGCCCAGCACATCCTGCGGGCGCGAGGTGACGGCGGCGATGGCGTCGATGTCCAGGTAGGACGTGTTGGTGGCCAGCACCGCGCCCCGCCGGGCGACGGCATCGATGCGCCGGAAAACCTCCTGCTTGACGGCGAGTTCCTCGAACACCGCCTCGATCACCACGTCGACGCGGCTGAGGGCCTGCCAGTCGCAGGTGGCGTGCAGGCGCGCCTGCGCCGCCTCGGCGGTGGCCACGCCGAGCTTGCCGGCGGCGACACGGCTGGCGTAGTGGTCGCTGATGCGCTGGCGACCACGCGCCAGTGCGGCCTCGTCCTGTTCGAGCAGGATCACGTCGAGTGACGCATCAAGGGCGCAGATCGCGATGCCCGCGCCCATCGTGCCCGCACCGATCACGGCCAGCGTGGCGACCGGGCGCGGCTCGACCTGCAGCGTCTGAGGCAGGCGGTGGCTGTCGCGCTCGGCCTTGAACTGGTAACGCAGCGCCTGCGCCTGGTGGGTGCCGATCAGCGCCAGGAAGCGGCTGCGTTCCACCGCCAGGCCCTCGTCGATCGGGCCGGCCGACGCGCCGACGGCATCAAGCAGCGCCTCATAGGCCGGCTGCAGTCGTTGCCGCGTGTTGAGGCGCTGCCGCGCCAGCGACACCTGGGTGTCGACCTGCTCGGCATCGAGCTTCAGCCGGTCCGCGTGCGGCCAGGGTGCGCCCGCCTCGGCCAGCTGGCGCGCCACATCGCTGGCCGCTTCGATCAGGCCGGCATCGACGACCCGGTCGAACAGGCGCGTACCGGCGAGCTGGTCTGCCGACCTGGGTGCGCCACTGCGCATCAGGTCCAGCGCGATGTCGATGCCCGCCAAGCGGGGCAGGCGCTGGGTGCCGCCGGAGCCTGGAATCAGACCGAGCGTGATCTCCGGCAGACCGACCTTGGCCTTGGCTGACGCCACGCGGGCATGACAGGCCAGTGCCAGTTCCAGCCCGCCTCCCAGCGCGACGCCATCGAGCGCTGCGACGACAGGCTTCGTGCAAGTGCGGATGCGTTCGAGCACGCTGCGCAGGATCGGCTCCGCCAGTTGCCGGGGCGTGCCGAACTCGGACACGTCGGCACCGGCTGAAAAGGCCCGGGCGCTGCCTGTCAGCACGACGGCGCGCACGGCCGGGTCGGCCTCGACCGCCTCGATCGCCGCCACGATGCGCGAGCGCAGCGCGTGGCTCAGGCTGTTGAGCGGCGGGTTGTCGAGCGTGATGACGCTGACTTCGGGATTCGGGCTTGCAAGCATCAGATGACCGAGCGAGATTTCAGAGCTTTCAAATCCACGTCCGTCTGGGCAGCCAGTTCTTTCAGGACTTCGTCCGTGTGCTGTCCCAGCAGCGGTGGGGCGCTGCGATAGCTCACCGGCGTGGCCGACAGCTTCAGCGCGCTGGCGGCCACGCTGACCTGTCCGGCCGTCGGGTGGGGCAGATCCAATCGCATCGCTCGGGCGATGACCTGCGGATCGGCGAAGACATCTGCCAGATCGTTGATCGGGCCGCAGGGCACGCCGACCTTTTCCAGCACCGCGATCCAGGCGTCGCGAGTGCGTTCGAGCATCATCGGTTCGAGCAGCGCGATCAGCTCGTCCCGATGGCGCACGCGCGCGGGGTTGGTTGCGAAGCGGGGATCGCCGGCCAGTTCGCGCCGCCCGCCCGCATCGACCAGTTTGCCGTACTGGTGGTCGTTGCCGCAGGCCACGATGACCCAGCCATCGGCGGCCTTAAAGACCTGATAGGGCACGATGTTCGGATGCGCGTTGCCCCAGCGCACCGGGGCACGCTCGGTCGCCAGGTAGTTGCTTGCCATGTTGGCCATCAGCGAGACCTGAACGTCGAGCAGACTGATGTCGAGGTACTGCCCTTCGCCAGTGCGGTCGCGGTGGCGCAGCGCCGCCAGGATCGCGATGGCGGCATGGGCGCCGGTGGCCAGATCGGCGATCGCCACGCCGGCTTTCTGCGGTCCGCCACCCGGAACGCCGTCGCGCTCGCCCGTGACGCTCATGAAGCCGCCCATGCCCTGCACGATGAAGTCGTAGCCTGGGCGGGGCGCGTACGGGCCGGTCTGGCCGAAGCCGGTGATCGAGCAGTAGACCAGGCCGGGATGGATCTCGCGCAGGCTGTCGTAGTCCAGCCCGTAGCGGGCCATGTCGCCGACCTTGTAGTTCTCGACCAGCACGTCGCACTGCGGCACGAGTCGGCGGATCAGGGCCTGGCCCTCAGCGCTGGCGATGTCCAGCGTGACCGAGCGCTTGTTGCGGTTCACGGCGAGGAAGTAGGCGGCCTCGCGCGTGTCCTGGCCAGTCGCGTCCTTGGCATAGGGTGGGCCCCAGTGACGGGTGTCGTCGCCGGCGCCCGGACGCTCGATCTTGATGACGTCCGCGCCCAGGTCGGCCAAGGCCTGCGTGCACCAGGGGCCGGCGAGCACGCGGGTGAGATCGAGGACGCGCAGGCCGCCGAGCGCGCCACCCGGGAGGGATGCGGAGGTTTTCGACATTTCGGTTCAGTCCTGCCGCATCAGATGCTTGCCGATGATGAGCTGCTGGATCTGCGTCGTGCCTTCGTACAGGCGCAGCAGGCGCACGTCGCGGTAGAAGCGCTCGACCTTGTATTCGTTGATGTAGCCCGCGCCGCCGTGGATCTGCACGCCGCGATCGGCCACGCGCCCGACCATCTCGGTGGTGAACAGCTTGGTGCAGGAGGCGTGCATGCCGACGTCCGGGTCGGGGTGCCCGGCGGCGCGCGCGTCGTAGCGGAGCGCCGTGGCCTGCACCATCGACCAGCCAGCCAGCAGTTCCGCCTGGCTGTCGGCCAGCATCGCCTGGACGAGCTGGAAGTCGCCGATGCGCTGGCCGAACTGGCGGCGCTGCTGCGCGTAGGCGATGCTTTCCTGCAGGATGCGCTGCGCCATGCCGCAGGCCAGCGCCGAGACATGCAGGCGCCCGCGGTCGAGCACCTTCATGGCCGTCTTGAAGCCACGCCCAGGAACGCCGCCGATGATGTTGACCGCCGGCACCCGCGCGCCATCCAGGATGACATCGCAGGTCTTGGTGCCA
>JAUPTP010000320.1 GCA_030918015.1 Pseudomonadota bacterium | reverse complement strand
CATCGCCAGCCGGCCGTCGGCCGACACCAGCCGCGCGGCCTCCTGCGTATGGCCGGGGGCCAGCCGCCAGCCGTGGTCGTAGCCGCCGGCCGCCGCCAGGGCCGGATGGGGCGCGAACGGCCGGGCGTCGGCGGGGCGCCACTGGCGAAAGTCCATCGGGTCGTCGGCGCGGATCTCGCCGCCCAGCGCCACCGGCGGGCCGGTCGGGATCAGCGCGGCATCCACCGGCATCCAGGCGTCGGCGTGCAGGCGCAGGCGCTGCGCCCGCGCGTCGCCAGGGGTGCCGACGCCATCGAGGTTGAAGTAGGCGTGGTTGGTCATCGCCAGCGGCGTGGGTGCGTCGGCGCAGGCCTCGAAGTCGATGCGCAGCCGCCGTCCCGGGTGCAGGCGGTAGCGCACCCGCACCTCGATCGCGCCGGGAAATCCCTGGTCGCCGTCGGGCGAATGCAGCGCGAAGACCGCCTGGTCGGGCGCCTGCTCCTCGACGCGCCAGAGCCGGTGGCTCCAGCCGTCCGGCCCGCCGTGGAGCTGATGGGCCGAGCCGGCCGGGTGCGGCGCCAGCGGCCAGGTGCGGCCTTCGCGGCGCAGCACCGCGCCGGCGATGCGGTTGGCCCAGCGTCCGACGGTGGCGCCGGCGTAGCAGGCCAGGCGCTGCGGATCCTCGGGGTCCGAGCCGCCGGCGAGCACCTCGCGCGGGCAGGCCTCGCCCTCGACCGGCACCCGGCACGACAGCCAGGACGCGCCCCGCGGGCTCAGCGCGATCTCCAGCCCGTCGGGGCCGTGCAGGGACAGGAGGGGCGGCTTCATCGCAGGACTCCGCTGCCGTCGGCGGCATGGCTGATCCAGATCGCCGGCGGCTCGCCCTCGGGCGAGCGGTAGCCGGCCTCGATCGCCGCACGCACCGCGTCCACCTGCGCGTCCGGCAGCACCGCGACGATGCAGCCGCCGAAGCCGCCGCCGGTCATGCGCGCGCCGCCCCGCGGCCCGATCGCGCCTTGGGCGATCTCGACCAGCCGGTCGATGGCCGGATGGGTGATCTCGAAGTCGTCGCGCATCGAGGCATGCGAGGCGGCCATCAGCGTGCCCAGGCGCACCAGGTCGCCGGCCTGCAGCGCCTCGGCCGCGGCCAGCGTGCGCGCGTTCTCGGTGACGATGTGGCGGGCGCGGCGGAAGACGAGCGGATCCAGCCCGGCGGCGTCCTGCGTCAGCCGCGTCTCGTCGACATCGCGCAGCGCCGGCACGCGGTAGTGCGCGGCCGCGGCCTCGCACTGCTGGCGCCGGGTGTTGTACTCGCTGTCGACCAGGCCGCGGCGCACCCGCGAGTGCACGATCATCACCGCCGCGCCCGCGGGCATCGGCACCGCACGGCGCCGTGCCAGGTGGCGGCAGTCGATCAGCAGCGCGTGGCCGGCCTGGCCGCAGGCGGAGATCATCTGGTCCATGATGCCGCAGTTGACGCCGACGAAGCGGTTCTCGGCGCGCTGCGCCAGCACCGCCAGATCGACCGCCGACAGCAGCGCGTCATCCAGGCCGCCGAGCTGGCGCCAGACCTGGCCGACCGCCACCTCCAGCGCCGCCGAGGACGACAGGCCGGCGCCCTGCGGCACGTTGCCGGCGATCGCCAGATCGGCGCCCTGCAGCCGCAGGCCGCGCGCGGCCAGGTGTTCGCGCAGCATGCGCACCGTGCCGCGCACATAGTCGCTCCACTGCTGCGTGGGGTGGTGCGCGATGTCGCCGTCGAGGTCGATCTCGTCGGTCTCGCCGTGCAGGTCGGCGGCGACGACCCGCAGCCGCCGGTCCACGCGCCGCCGCACCGCGATGACGGTGCGGTAGTCGATCGCGCAGGGCAGCACGAAGCCGTCGTTGTAGTCGGTGTGCTCGCCGATCAGGTTGACGCGGCCCGGGGCCTGGACATGGAAGTCGGGCGGCTGATCGAAGGCCTGGCGCATCGCGTCGTCGCAGCGGCGCGCCAGGAGGTCGCGGGTGGCGCTCATGGGGGTGTGCATCGGTAGTGGACGTCGCTGACCGCGCGCAGCTGCGCGGCAGCCTGCTCCGGGGTGAGATCGCGCTGCGCCTCGGCCAGCATCTCGAAGCCGACCATGAACTTGCGCACCGTGGCCGAGCGCAGCAGCGGGGGATAGAAATGCGCGTGCAGCTGCCAGTGCAGGCCGGCGGTGCCGTCGAAGGGCGCGCCGTGCCAGCCCATCGAGTAGGGAAAGCTGCAGCCGAACAGGTTGTCGTAGCGGCTGGTGAGCCGGCGCAGCGCCTCGGCCAGGTCGTCGCGCTGCGCGGGCGTGAGCTGGGGCAGGCGCTGCACCGCGAAGCGCGGCAGCAGCAGCGTCTCGAAGGGCCAGGTCGCCCACCATGGCACCACCGCCAGCCAGTGCGCGGTCTGCACCACCACCCGCTCGGCGGCGGCGGCCTCGCGCTCGGCATACGCCAGCAGCAGCGGCTGGCCGTGCGCGGCGAGATGCTCGCGCTGGTGGCGGTCTTCGGTGGCGGCCTCGTTGGGCAGGTGGTCGCAGGCCCAGATCTGGCCGTGCGGATGCGGCTGCGAGCAGCCCATGATCGCGCCCTTGTTCTCGAAGACCTGCACCCACGGATGGCGCGCGCCGAGCTCCTCGCTCTGCGCCGCCCAGGTGTCGATCACGCCGCGGATCGCCGGCAGCGGCAGCTCCGGCAGCGTGCGCGCATGGTCGGGCGAGAAGCAGATGACGCGGCTGGTGCCACGCGCGGCCTCGGCCCGGAACAGCGGGTCGGTGCCGGCCTGCGGCGCTGCGGCCGGCACCTCGGGCATCAGCGCGGCGTGGTCGTTGGTGAAGACGAAGGTGCCGGTGTAGGGCGGATTGATGTCGCCGCTGACCCGGGTGTTGCCGGCGCACAGATAGCAGTGCGGATCATGCGCGGGCCGCACCGTGTCGTCGGCCGCTTCCTGGCGGCCCTGCCACGGGCGCTTCGCCCGGTGCGGCGAGACCAGCACCCACTGGCCGGTGAGCGCGTTGCGGCGGCGGTGGCTGTGCTCGGCCGGATCGAAGCGGGGCGGGAACAGGTCCGTCGGTTCAGACACGCTCGATCCTCGCGATGAAGGCGGTCTCGGCCGGGGCGCGCAGCATCGGCAGGCCGACCTCGGCCAGCCAGGCGCCGGCCAGGGTCACGCCCTCGGCGCTGTCCTGCGCATCGAAGAAGGGCGCGGTGTGGTGGCGGCCCTCGCGTCGGGGCGAGCCTGCGGGGCGCAGCTCGCGCACCCGGTAGCGGGCGGCCGCGTCCAGCATCGGCAGGCGCAGCGCCGGCGGCTGGCGGTGGTCGCTCGGGCGGGTGCGCAGCACGATCAGCACGCCGTCGGCGGTGTCCGCGTCGGCATGGAACTGCCAGTGCAGGCCGTCGCCGGCCTCGCCGCGCCAGACCCGGC
This sequence comes from Pseudomonadota bacterium, assembly GCA_030918015.1. Lineage (GTDB taxonomy): Bacteria > Pseudomonadota > Gammaproteobacteria > Burkholderiales > Burkholderiaceae_C > Sphaerotilus. The sequence continues at coordinate 730 of JAUPTP010000320.1, read as the reverse complement.
CCTGGTGCAGCCGGTCGCGCAGCCGCTTGTGCAGCGCGATCCAGCCGCGCAGCTCGTCGGCGTCCGCGGTCGAGAGCTGCCGCGGGTCCAGCTCGACCCCGAAGTGGCCGGCGAGCGCCACCGCCGCGCGGAAGGCCATCGCCTGCGTGCGTCCGGTGGTGTGCGCCGGCGCCGTGCCGACATGCGCGCCCATGATCTCCGGCGGGAAGAACTGCAGGAAGCCGCGCTGCATCTCGACCCGCGAGAGCGCATCGATGCAGTCGCTGGTCCACACACGGTGCGCATGGCGCAGCACGCCGAAGTCGATGCGCCCGCCGCCGCCCGAGCAGCTCTCGATCTCCACCTCGGGGAAGGCCGCGCGCAGCCGCGCCATCAGCGCGTAGGCCGCCAGCACCTGCGCGCGGTAGCCGGCGCGTCCGTCGCCCAGGCCGGCGGGCGCCAGGTCGCGGTTCAGGTCCCATTTCAGGTAGCGGATCGGGTGCGCGGCCAGGAGCGCGGCGATCTTCTCGAACAGGTAATCGCTCGCCTCGGGGCGCGCGATGTCGAGCACCAGCTGGTTGCGCGCGGTCAGCAGCGGCCGTCCGGCGATCTGCAGCGCCCAGTCGGGATGGGCGCGGAAGAGCTCGCTGTCCGGGCTGACCATTTCCGGCTCGACCCACAGGCCGAACTCCATGCCCAGCGCGTTCACATGCGCGATCAGCCCGCCCAGGCCGTCGGGAAACTTGGTCGC
>JAUPTP010000319.1 GCA_030918015.1 Pseudomonadota bacterium | reverse complement strand
CCAGATCGAGGCCGGCAGCGCCCGCTTCGAGGATCTCGCCCGCCAGTACTCCGAAGACGGCAGCGCGCCCCAGGGCGGCAACCTGGGCTGGGCCGGCCCGGGCCAGTTCGTGCCCGAGTTCGAGCAAGCGCTGGCCCGGCTGCGCCCCGGCCAGGTGTCGGATCCGATCCTCTCGCGCTTCGGCGTGCACCTGATCCAGCTGATGGACCGCCGCGAGGTGCGTCTGGACGTGCGCGAGCAGCGCGAGATGGCCCGCAACGCGCTGCGCGAGCAGAAGTCCGAAGAGGCCTACGCCGAATGGGCCCGCGACGTGCGCGCCCGCGCCTACGTCGAACTGCGTGACCCGCCGGGCCCGTGATCGCGCCCGCCTCCCCCGCCTGACAACCCAGCCCGACGGCCCGCCTGCGCGGGCCCCCTACCTTGAAGCACATTCCCCGCAAGCGCTTCGGCCAGCATTTCCTGACCGACTCCAGCATCCTCGACGCGATCGTGCGCGCCATCGATCCGCGCCCCGACGAGATCCTGGTCGAGATCGGCCCCGGCATGGGCGCGATGACCGATCCGGTGGTCGAGCGCTGCGAGCGCCTGACCGTCATCGAGCTCGACCGCGACCTCGCCACCCGGCTGCGCCGTCGCCCCGAGCTGAACGTGGTCGAGTCCGACGTGCTGAAGGTGGATTTCCGCGCGCTGGCCGAGTCGCTGGGCGCTGCCCCGGGCAGCGGCCGGCGGCTGCGCGTGATCGGCAACCTGCCCTACAACATCTCCAGCCCGATCCTGTTCCACCTGCAGGATGCGGTCGACCTGATCGAGGACCAGCATTTCATGCTGCAGAAGGAGGTGGTCGACCGCATGGCCGCCGCCCCCGGCAGCAAGGACTACGGGCGACTGTCGGTGATGCTGCAGTGGCGCCAGGAGGTCGAGTCGCTGATCGACGTGCCGCCGGAGTGTTTTGATCCGCCGCCGCGGGTCGACTCGGCCGTGGTGCGGGTGGTGCCCAAGGCGGTGGCGCCGGCGCTGGACGCCGCGCTGCTGGGCGAGCTGGTGACGGTCGCCTTCTCGCAGCGGCGCAAGGTGCTGCGCAACACGCTGGGCCGCTGGCTGGAAGGCCGCGAGGGCGTGCCCCCGTTCGACCTGCAGCGTCGCGCCGAGGAGGTGCCGGTGGCCGACTATGTCGCGCTGGCCCAGGCGCTGTCGCCGCGCGCCCCCGCCCCGCCCGCCGCCTGACCCGAAATGCACAAGGCCCGCGCAAGGCGGGCCTGTGGCGTGCAGATCAGAAGAATCCGGCGCCTGATCCGGATCGGTGGCTCAGGCGGCCACGGCCATCAGCCCCGACGTGTCGAAGGCGCTGCTCATCACCGGCATGTGCGGTGCGAAGGCCGGCGCGGCGTTCTTGCTCGGCTTCGGAGGCGGCTTGACCGGCTCCTGGGCGACTTCCGCCCGCTCCCATTGCCCGTTGTCCTGGGAGCGGGCTACTGAAAAGAATAGAAGCACCTGAACGGGATCTTCCGCTCGGCCCAGAAATCGGCCGTGTCGCGGAAGACATCGAGCAGCTGCTCGCGCCCCTCGCGGTCGAACTTGGCGCTGTCAGGCAACTGCTCGAGCACGACGACGAAGCCTGGCTGCGCGCCCGACTTGTTGACCAGATCGGTCATGCAGTCGTGCAGCGCATCCAGGTTCTTGCCGAAGTGCGCCGGAAACAGGAAAGCGCGGGCGATCGTCTCCAGCACCTCCTGCTTGGTGGTCGCGCCGGAGAGGTTGGCGTACAGGAAGTGGTGACCCAGATCCTGGGCCGCCGACATGAGGTCGTCCACTCGGAAGGCGCGGATCGCCTGCACGATGTTCGGACGCACGGTCTGCATAAGCATGGTGGATGGTCCCTTGGGGCTCTCGATCCTCGAGGAACTCACGGCGCGATGCGGCGAAAGCTCGCGTAGTGGTCCTGCGTGTAGTAACAAACGTCCGGAGTCTTCGGCTCCCTGCCGCCGCACACGATGCGCCGCGCGCCCCGGTCGCGCGATCCCGGAGTCGGGACGGTGTATTCTCTGTAGTATCCTCGGGTCTCCCGCGGCAGCAGCCTCTCCCGGTTGGCGAAGACGATGCCGTCCTTTTCGGGATGGAGGAAGGGCCCGCCCGTCTGGATCTGCCGGTGAACGGTGAGCGCTTCACCGGGCAGATCGTCCAGCCGGACCGGATGCGCGACGGCGTCGACGGACTGCCCTGCAGCGCGGGCCGCAGCGGGCAGGGATACCGCCAGCGCACCGACCGACACCGCGCCGGCGACGACCATCGCCTGGACCGCCGCAGCGACAAAACGCCCGCGGATTCCCTGGACAAGCCATGGAACCGCAGGTCGAGCCTGATCTGACACGGGTTTTCCTGAATCGTGGAGGGGCGATGGTAGCGAATCAGGGCCCCGACCTCAAGCCTTCTGCCTCAATTTTCAGCATGCAGACAGGGACAAGCCCCCTGGCGCGGGGCGCTGAGGGGGCTTGCCTGTCCCGATCTGGAGGAGCCGGACGGCGCCGGCTCGCACCGATCAGCGCGTGGCGTTGGCGTCGGCCACCGTCAGCGCGGTCATGTTGACGATGCGCCGCACCGTGGCCGAGGGCGTCAGCACATGCACCGGCTTGGCCGCGCCGAGCAGCACCGGGCCGATGGCGATGCCGCCGCCGGCGGTCGTCTTCAGCAGGTTGTAGCTGATGTTGGCCGCGTCGATGTTGGGCAGCACCAGCAGGTTGGCCTCGCCCACGAGCGTGCTGCGCGGCATCAGCTCGCCGCGGTAGGCCGGGTCGAGCGCGGTGTCGCCGTGCATCTCGCCGTCGACCTGCAGGTCGGGGGCGCGCTCGCGCAGCAGCGCCAGCGTCTCGCGCATCTTCACCGCCGAGGGCTGGTTGCTCGAGCCGAAGTTCGAGTGCGACAGCAGCGCGACCTTGGGCTGAATGCCGAAGCGGCGCATCTCCTCGACCGCCAGCAGCGTGATCTCGCAGAGCTGCTCGGCGCTGGGGTCGTAGTTGACGTGCGTGTCGACCAGGAAGACCTGGCGGCCCGGCAGCACCAGGCCGTTCATGCACGCGTAGGTCTTGACGCCGGGGCGGCGGCCGATCACCGGATCGATGTACTGCAGGTGGTAGGAGGTCGAGCTCCAGGTGCCGCAGATCATGCCGTCGACCTCGCCCTTGTGCAGCAGCATCGAGCCGATCAGCGTCATGCGCCGGCGCATCTCGATCTTGGCGAGCTGCTCGGTGACGCCCTTGCGGTCCATCATGCGGTGGTAGGTCTCCCAGTAGTCGCGGTAGCGCGGGTCGTCGTCGATGCTGACGATCTCGTAGTCGCGGCCCTCCTCCAGGCGCAGGCCCAGCTTCTCGATGCGGCTGCGGATGACCGCGCTGCGGCCGATCAGCACCGGGAAGGCCAGACCCTCGTCGACGACGACCTGCACCGCGCGCAGCACGCGGCGGTCCTCGCCCTCGGCGTAGGCGACGCGGCGGGCCTTGGCGCGCTTGGCGATCGCGTAGATCGGCTTCATCACGGTGCCGGCGGCGTAGACGAAGGCGCGCAGCTTCTCGACATAGGCGTCCATGTCGGCGATCGGGCGCGAAGCCACGCCGCACTCGACCGCCGCACGCGCCACCGCCGGCGCGATCTGCATCATCAGGCGCGGATCGAAGGGCTTGGGGATCAGGTATTCGGGGCCGAAGCTCAGGGTGGCGCCGCCATAGGCCGCGGCCACGACGTCATTCTGCTCGGCCTGCGCCAGCTCGGCGATCGCGTGCACCGCGGCGATCTCCATCTCGTCGGTGATGGTGGTCGCCCCGCAGTCCAGCGCGCCGCGGAAGATGTAGGGGAAGCACAGGACGTTGTTGACCTGGTTCGGATAGTCGGTGCGGCCGGTGGCCATGATGGCGTCGTCGCGCACCTCGCGGACCTGCTCCGGCATGATTTCCGGATTCGGGTTGGCCAGCGCGAAGATCAGCGGCTTCGGTGCCATCGAGGCCACCATGTCGGCCTTGAGCACACCGCCGGCCGACAGGCCCAGGAAGATGTCGGCGCCGTTGATGGCCTCGCGCAGCGTGCGCAGCTCGGTCTGCTGCGCGAACTCGGCCTTGTCCGGGTCCATCAGCTCGGTGCGGCCCTCGTAGACC
>JAUPTP010000318.1 GCA_030918015.1 Pseudomonadota bacterium | reverse complement strand
TCGTGTCTGCTCCTTGTACTTGTCCACGCCAGCCGACAGCTCGTCGAGTTCGTTCCTGGCGAGACGTGCCTTCTCCAGCTGCTGCGCTTCTTCCTGGGCGGGTCTGAGCGTCTCGATCTGCTGGCGGGCCGACACCACCGCGCGGTGGGCCTCGTTCAGCTCGGCGAACTGGGCGACGAGCTTGTCGGCCAGCTTGAAGGTCTCCGGCGGCTCCAGCATGAAGTCGCGCATGAAATCGTTCAGATCCCCCAGGTTCTTGGCGGCCTGGGTCTTGTGCAGCAGACGCAAGGCACGTTCGCTGTCGATGCCGAGCAGTCGACGGAACCGCTCCTGGTAAGGGCTGAAATCCGTCTGGACACAGGCCTCCGGCATGTCGAACTTGAAGCGCCGAGTGTCGAAGTCGTGCGCGGGGAAGAACTGCAGCTCCTGCAGGTCCAGTTCACGTTCGAGCACAAGGTAGAGCCGCTTCACGTCGGCGGCACTGGTCGATCTGCCGCGCACCCAGAGCACCTGCGCCAGCACGACGACATGTCCATGGTCGTCGCGGTAGGTCTCCGCGATGGCTGTCCATGTGGTGTCGGTGCGCAGGAACTGGGCGGCATATTCGCCGGCGTCGGTGGTCTGCTGGGCCCAGGCCCCGCGCACATAGGTCATCAGGTTGCGGTCCTTCGCGCGCCTCTCTGCTTCTCGTGCCGCCACATTGAAGTCGACCCACCTCGGTGGGGTGGTCAAGGCAGCATGGGCATCCAGCAGCGTCGACTTGCCCGAGCCTGAGGGGCCGACGAAAAGGTAGCCCTGCTCGGCGATGCGGACACGCAGCAGACCCTGGAACGTCCCCCAGTTGAAGAGCTGAATCAGCCGGAGCTTCATCTGGTTGCACGCGCCCGCGTCGACAGGCTGCTCGTCCATCGGGAAGAGGCTCTGGGTGTGCGTGATCGTGCTCACTCGGCCTCCTCCTCGCCGTGGCTGGTGTCGGCCGGATGGGCTGTCGGGGCCAGTGCGATGTACGACTGCGTCAGGGCCTGTATCTCTTCGGCCGGGAACAGGAGCTTGAGCGTTGGCGAAATCTCGAAGCGCTCGTCGTCTCCCCGGAGCCGGTGCAGCAGGTTCAGCGTCTTGACCTTCTCGAACGCGTTTTCCCGCTGTCGCTCGAAGCGTGCGTGGTCCACGTTCCGGTCGCGCTCGAAGACCTGCAGATGCTCAAGCAGCTCGGTCCTGGACACCACCGCGCGCTCGCCCTGCGCATCCGCCTGTGTCAGGCGTTGGCGCAGGAACAAGACCAGCGCCGACTCCAGAAAGGTGAGCGGCGCACGGCGCAGCAGGACCGGCACATCGATGTGGTCGCTGACCACCTGGCGGGTGAACGCGACCCTCTGCTCGCGGTCGACGACCAGATCCAGGAACAGGTCGTGCAGCCGCGAACGAAGGATGGCTTCGTCACGCAGCAGCACGGGCCACAGCCTCGACTGGCGATGCGCATCGATGCAAGGACCGAGCAGCAGCTGCACAAGCGCTCGCCGCGTCTCGAGGGCCAGCTGACCCGTGTCACCCGCGAAAAGGGCATCCGCATCGACAGGCAACGCGTCCATGGGGTCACTGCAAGGGTTCAACAAAGGTCTCCCTCAGGAAGTAGATGGCCGGGACGCGGGCGCTGCGCCGCGCTCCATCCGCGCTCTGCCAGCTGACGTGCTGGATGGCCTCGGTCACTTCTCCGTGCCGGGCACCGAGTGCCACATAGCCGACCACCGTGCCGAAGCCCTGTTCTGCGGGGAAGCGCCGCAGCACGTCGGCGATGGAGGCCTGCGATGTGTCCAGGAGCACGGCCCGGATGTGGGCACGCAGCGTGCGGAAGTCGATTTCGGACTGCCGAACCAGCTCCTCGACGTCCTGGAGGCTCCAGGGCGACAGTGCAGCATCCTCCATCTGGGCATCCGGTATCCGCAGGCTCGGGTCGTACAGGGTCCACTGCGCCACCGAGCGGATGCGGCTGCTGGTCAATGACAAGGTGAACCCCGACGGTTCGTTGGCACGGACATGATCTTTCGCGGCCAGGGCTGCCAGCTGGGCCTGCTTCAGCAGCACATGCAGACGGCGGTTTTCCTGGAACTCCCGGCTTTGCACGAAGCTCCTGAGGCTGCGGGCAAACTGCTGCAGCACATGGTGCACCTCGCCGCCCTCGGCCAGCAGCGTCGTGGTCAAGGACTGAAGGAAGCGACGTTCTCCTGCATCGAGGCGCCGGGCAAAGTCGCGATGGGTGACCGCATCCAGGGATTCGGTCAACGCAAGAGACTGTTCACCATCGGTCAGCAGGCGCCAGAACGCGGTGAATGTGCGCCCTGCTTCGCTGTTCCCGATCAGGTCCACGCCCGCAAAAAGTGGTTCCAGCACGTCGCCACGGTGGCCCTCATGTTCCATCAGGCTCTGACGCAGCTCGCGATGAAGTCGCTCGAAGGCATCACGCACCTGGCGGAAGTCGGCGGTCAGATCCTGCGCGAGCGCAATCACTTCCCGAGCTCGCTCGACCGCGCGGTCTTCGGGCAGGGTTCTGGCCTGACCGCGCTGGACTGAGGCGATGTCCTGATCGAGGCGCTCGCGCTCTGCCATCAAGGCCGCCAGACGGCGATGGGCGTTGGTGTCCGTCTCCTCGGCCAGGCGAATCACCTGTTGCATCACCGTGGCCAGCCGACTTTCGGTGGCCACGGTGCGTGGGCGATGAATGCTGTCGATCAGGCGCAATGCGGTCACGGCATCGGCGGTGAGCTCGTACACCTCTTCGGACGCGCCTTCGGGAAAACGTCGGGAGAGCCAGCCCTGAGACAGCCAGTCCGCGGCGTAGGCCTGTGCCGTCTGCGGGAGGGCATGGCCCTGGCTGCGCAGGGCTTCAAGGTCTCTCGTGAGGCGTTCGAACAGCACGGATCCCGGCAGCACCTTGTCGTCCCCCATGAAGAGATCACTCAGCATGGCCAGGACCTGCGGTGCCAGGTCTGCTGCCAGCAGCCTCCACACCCGTCCTTCGCGGATCGCCTGGTAGGCCTCCGAGGTGTGAAGCACTTTCACCATCGTCTCCCTGGTTGGCTGGCGTTGATTTTGCTGGATCTTGCTCCTGTTGTGAAAAAAATGAAATCGCCTGTTCAGGCCGAGCTCAATTCCTCCTGGCGCGCGGCCCCCAGTTCACGACATCACGCCGGATCTGCTTTCACCGCTGCTGTCGCCGCAGTGGAAGAAGACGCCCAGGGACTCGTCCGGCAGTGCGTGCAGGACGTACTGGCCGAAGCCGCGGCGGAAGATGAGCTCGATCATGCGTCCGGTGGCGGCGTGGACGCACTGGCTGCGCCGCCAGGCCGGTTCGATGTCGCGGTAGCGGGTCTTGCCGTCGGTGATGAGGTGCGTGCGGCTGCACAACGGGCCGTCGATGGGTTCGACCACGTCCGAGCCGGCGCAGGGCCCGAGCAAACCAGACCCATGCGGTGGAAGTGCTGATCTTGCGGTCGTGATGCATCACCAGGCGGCGACAGCGCTCACCCCAGGCGTGGGTGCGCTCGACCACCCAGCGCATGCGCAGAGGCACCAAGCCCCTGGGCGCCACGGCAAGAGGCTGGCCCGCCTGCAGGTCATGGAAGACATGGATGTTGCCATTGCTGCCCAGCGACTGAACGACTTGTAGACCGTCGTCCAGGCTGGAAACGACCGGGGCAGGTCTCGCCACGCACAGCCCGTGCGCAGCACGTGGCAGCAGGCCTCCACCAGCGTGCGCCGATCCAGCCGAGGTGGCATGCCGCGACCGCCCGCCGGATGCTCGAACAGGTCCGCCACACCAGTGCCCACTCCGCATCAGTCAGGCTGCACACCTTGACCCCGCAGCGCTCGGCCAGCATCTGCGTGATCGCCTCCAGCGTCGCCCCGGGATGCTCGCAGCCCGAGGCCGCCCAGGTAGGCGGCCAGGCCGGCCAGCATGACGCCGAGGGAAGCCTGCCCGGTGGCCTCGGCCTCCAGCAGCGCGACCGAGGCTGAGGTCATGAAGCCCAGCGCGGTGCGTGCCACCTGCGCTGGCGGCCACCGCCGCCTCCGGCGCGCGCAGGTCCGCGGCGATGGCCGGCAGCGCCGGCAGGTACATGTCGATCGACAGGGGCGCGAAGCCGATCAGGCTGGCCAGCAGGAAGA
>JAUPTP010000317.1 GCA_030918015.1 Pseudomonadota bacterium | reverse complement strand
GCACAGCGTGCCAGCAGCTCGACCGCGTGCCCGGCCGCGGCCAGCCGTGCCGCCAGGGTGCAGCCGATCGCGCCGGCGCCGGCCACCAGCAGGCGCTGCGGCATGGAGGGAGAGAACATCGTCATCGTCATGCAGGGTGAGGTTTCAGTCGTCGGCGCTGTAGCCGCTGGCGCGCACCACCGGCCCCCAGCGCTCCAGGTCGGCGCGCACCAGCGCGGCGAAGTCGCGCTGCGCCAGCAGCATCGGGTCGAGCGAGAGCTGGTCGAGCTGGGCCACCATCGCCGCCGAGCGGGTCACCGTGCTGACCGCCTGATGCCACTGCTCGACCTGCGCCGCCGGCGTGCCGGCACGCAGGTAGGTGCCGTAATAGACCTCGGCGCGGATCGCGGGGAAGCCCGACTCGGCGAAGGTCGGCACCTCGGGCAGGCGCTTCCAGCGCTTCGGGCTGGCCACCGCCAGCGCGCGCAGCCGCCCGCTGCCCAGATGCGGCATCGCCAGGCTCATCGAGGTGACGGTGCTGGCCATCTGGCCGCCCATCACGTCCTGCACCGCCGCCGCGCCGCCGCGGTGCGGCACATGCAGCAGGTCGACCTGGCTGGCATGCTCCAGCTGGCTGCCGACGAAGTGCATCGTCGTGCCGGCCGCGGCGGTGGTGTAGACCGCCTCCTTCGGATGCTGGCGGCACCAGGCGAGGAAGTCGGCCAGCGTGCGCACGCTCGCCGGCACCATCGGCCCGACGCACAGCCCCACCGGCTCGGAGGCGATCGGCGCCACCGGCACCAGGTCGGCCAGGGTGTTGTAGGGCAGCTTGGGGAAGACGTGCGGGTAGATCGTCAGGATCGGGTCGGCCGAGACCATCAGCGTGCGGCCGTCGGCCGGCGCGTTCTTCAGCTCGCCCACCGCGATGCGCCCGCCCGCGCCGGGGCGGTTCTCGACGATCAGCGGCGTCTCGCCGTGCGGAAGGCGGGTCTGCAGCGCGCGCGCCAGCACGTCGGCGGTGCCGCCGGGCGGGAAGCCCACCAGCAGCCGGGTCGCGTTCGAGGCCGCCTGGGCGTGGCCGAGCGAGGGCCAGGCCCCCAGCAGCGCCGTGCCGCCCAGGCCGCCGAGCGCGCCGAGCGCGCCCAGCATCTGGCGGCGCGAGCGGGAACAGGTGATGTCATCCATCGGGAACTCCTGATCAGGCCGCGGCGGCGCCCAGCGCGTGGTAGCGGCGGTTGAAGTACGCCAGGCCGGGGCCGGGCTCGGGGGTCTCCAGCGCGACGCCCGCCAGCTCGACGATGAAGATGCTGTGGGTGCCCACCTCGTGGGTGGCGACGATGCGGCCGTCCAGGTTGACCAGCGCGCCGCCCAGGCAGGGCGCGCCGGTGGTGCCGCGCTGCCAGGGCGTGCGCTCGAAGCGCTCGGCCATCGGCACCTCGCGGTTGGCGAACAGGCCGGAGACGTCCTGCTGCTCGGCCGCCAGCACGTTGACGCACAGCACACCATTGGCCGTGAAGAAGCGGTGCGCGAAGGAGCTGCGGTTCATGCACACCAGCACCGTGGGCGGGCTGTCGGTGACGCTGCACACGGCGGAGGCGGTGAAGCCGGCCGGGCCTTCGGGGCCGTCGGTGGTGATGACGGTGACCGCGCCGGGCAGGCGGGCCATGCCCTCGCGGAAGTCGGCGGTGGAGACGGAAGGAAGCATCGCGGTCCTCGCGGCGGTCAGAGGTCGAGCACCAGGCGGGCCGAGCGCGAGCGCGAGCAGCACACCAGGATCTGGTCGTTGTCGGCCTTTTCCTCGTCGGTGAGGTAGGCATCGCGGTGGTCGGGCTCGCCCTCCAGCACCGTGCAGGCGCAGGTGCCGCAGACGCCTTCCTCGCAGGAGACCGACACCTTCACGCCGGCGCCGCGCAGCGCCGCCAGCAGCGATTCGGTGGCGCCGACCTGCAGGGTCTTGCGGCTGCGGCGCAGCTCCACCTCGAAGGGCATCTCGCCGCCCGCGGGCGCGGCGGCCACCGGGGCGCTGAAGTATTCGCGGTGGCGCTGCGCGGCCGGCAGGCCGGCGGCCTCGGCCTCGGTGAGCACCCAGTCCATGAAGCCGCTCGGGCCGCAGACATAGACGTGGCGGTCGGCCGGCGCGGCGCGCAGCAGGGCCTGGGGCTGCAGCGCAGCCGCGGCGCCCTCGTCGTCGACGTGCAGCGTGACGCGGCCGGCCCAGGGCGCAGCCTCCAGCTCGCCCAGGAAGGCGGCCTGGCTGCGGCTGCGGGCGCAGTAGTGCAGCTCGAAGGACGCGCCCAGCGCGTGCAGCCGCCAGGCCATCGCCAGCATCGGCGTGATGCCGATGCCGCCGCCGATCAGCACGCTGTGCGGCGCGGTCTCCTCCAGCGGAAAGTGGTTGCGCGGGGCGCCGATGGCCAGGCGCGCGCCCTCGGTCAGCAGGTGCTGGTGCACCGCGACCGAGCCGCCGCGCGAGGCCGGGTCCTTGAGCACGCCCAGGCGGTAGCGGCGCGTGTCGGCCGGGTCGCCGCAGAGCGAGTAGGGCCGCACCAGCCCGCCGGGCAGATGCAGGTCGATGTGGGCGCCGGCGCTGAAGGCGGGCAGCGGTCGGCCTGATGCGTCTTCCAGCTCGAAGACGGCCACGCCCTGGCCCTGCAGCGCAGGCGCGCGCACGACGACGTCGAGGAGTTCGGTGTTCATGGGTCGTGTCTCCGATCAGCGCATGAAGAGGCCGCCGTTGAGGTCCCAGGCCGCGCCGGTGACGGATGCCGCCGCCTCATCAGTCAGCAGCACCACGGCGCGGGCGATGAAGGCGGGGTCGCCCAGGCGCTGCACCGGGATGGTCTGGACGATCTGCGCCAGCCTCTCGGCCGGCACCATGGCGTGCACCGAGGGCAGGTCGAGCGGGCCCGGCGCCACCGCGTTGACGGTGACGCCCTGCGCGGCCAGCGCGCGGGCGAAGATCTTGGTGAGGGTCAGGATGCCGGCCTTGCTGGCGGCGTAGTGCGCGCCCGAGGCCGTACCGCCGTTCTGCCCGGCCAGCGAGGCGACGTTGACGATGCGGCCGAAGCCGGCATCCGCCATCGCCTGGCCGATGACCTGGCAGCCCAGGAAGCAGCCGCGCAGGTTCACGTCGGTGACGCGGCTGAATTCCTCGGGGCTGATCTGCATGACCGGCGTGGCGAGCGTGAGCGCGGCGTTGTTGACCAGCACGCGCGGCACGCCCCAGCCCCTCTCGGCCAGGTGGGCCAGCGCGGCCTGGAATGCGCTCTTGTCGAGCACGTCCAGCGCCAGGCTGGCGGCGCGCTCGCCGCTCGCATCCAGCATGGCGGCGGCCGTGGCCGCCGCCGCGCCGTCGCGGTCGGTCAGCAGCACGCGGTGGCCGGCGCGGTGCAGCTCGGTGGCGATCGCCAGGCCGAGGCCGGCGCCGGCGCCGGTGACCAGCGCGACCGGGGCGGAAGTCGTCGTGCCCAGGGGGGTCATCGCCGCGCTCCCGTCAGAGGATGAAGCCGATGCCGGCCAGGGCGTCGGTCGAGTTGATCAGGCGCAGCACCTTGCGCTCGATGCGCCAGCCCTCGCCGTTGCGCACCAGCGTCCAGGTGACGTCGGCGGTGTACTGGTGGCGGTGGGTCTTGCGGAACTCGTGCAGGTCCTGCACGCCGCGCAGCGTCACGGTGCTGCCGTCGTCCGACAGCACCCTCAAGCGGGAGACGTTGCGCACGGTGCGCGCCATCGGCTGGGTGGACACCGACTCGCCGCTGGTCAGGCGCGCCACGCGGGCGCTGCGCATCGCGGCGTTGTCGTGCGCGTAGTTCAGGGTGTTGTCGAAGTCGGTGGTCTCGGGGTCGATCGGCACGATGTAGGTGCCGGTGGGCGACCACAGGTCCAGCCAGGCGGCGTACTCGGCGTGGTCGAGCAGGTCGGCCTCGGCCCAGACGAAGGCGGTGAGCTGGTTGAGCAGGGCGATGTTCATGGTCTGCGGGGGATGCGAAGAGGAGCGAATCGAGCGGACGGGCGCGGTGGGCGTGACGGGCGGCCTCACTCGGCCGTCATCAGCTTCTTCCACTGCTGGTAGGCGGCGCGCATGCCGGTCTCGGCGCTGACGTCGCTCGCCTTGCCGTCTTCGGTGATGCGCTCGCCGGGCAGGCCGCGGTTGACCATGACCCACAGATCCTTGCCGGCGCTGGCGCCCTTCT
>JAUPTP010000316.1 GCA_030918015.1 Pseudomonadota bacterium | reverse complement strand
CGAGTGGTTCGCCATCTGGTCGTGGCAGCCGTGGGGTCCGATTCCGGCGCCGGAAAACACCGTCCAGGAAATCGACCCGATGCAATGGGCGCTTGGTGAGCAAATGAGAAATGGCTGAGAACAAAACCCAGATCATCATCACCGCCAAGGACGAGACGCGGGCCGCGATCCAGTCCGTCCAGGCTGGGCTGTCTTCGCTGGAAAAAACCGCCGTCGGCCTCGGCCCGATCTTCGCCGGCCTGGGCGCGGCGCTTTCGTTCGGAGCACTCACCGCAGGAATCACCAATACGCTCAAGTTCGCCGCGTCGCTCGACGACATGGCGGAAAAGACCGGCGCCTCGGTTGAGAATCTGTCAGCGCTGGCGAGCGTGGCCAAGGTTGGCGGGCACGATATTGGCCTTGTCGATTCGGCGCTGCAAAAACTCGCGAAATCGCTGCACGGGACAGGCGAAGAGTCCAAGGGGGCCGCCGCAGCACTCGAGGCGCTTGGGTTATCCGCAGACGAACTGCGACAAATGGACACTGCCGAGGCGATGCTTAAAATCGCCAAGGCGCTTGACCAGTTTCGTGATGGCAGTGGCAAATCCGCCGCGGCAATGGCGCTGCTCGGAAAGTCAGGAGCCGAGGCGCTTCCGTTCCTCAAGGACCTTGCCGAGCAATCCGAACTGGTCGGGAAAGTCACCACAGAGCAGGCTGCCCAGGCAGAAGCCTACGAAAAGAACCTGAACCGGTTGGCGGCATCGTTCGGCGCTGCAGGGAAAGCGGCAGCCTACGAGCTGCTGCCATTCCTCGAAAAGCTCACGTCCGAAATGGTGCGGGCCAAGGACGAGTCCGGAAGTTTCGCATCGGTCTTCGGCGAAGGCGTGCGCACGGCGTTGGAAGCGGTGGCCGTGCTTGGCGTCAACGTCATTTACGTCTTCAAACAAATCGGCAATGAGATCGGCGGGATAGCTGCCCAGGCGGTAGCGCTGGCTAGGCTGGATTTCAAGGGATTCGGCGCCATCGGCGACGCCATGAAGGAAGACGCGAAAGTAGCGCGTGCCGAAGTGGACCGCCTGTCCGCCGACCTTCTAGACCGAAGCAAGAAAACGAAGGAAGCGATTGCAGAGAAGCCGGCGCTGTCGTTCAAACCGCCAGAAGCGAAATTGCCAAAGGCGAGAACCGGCGGCGGCCGTTCACAGATCGACGAAGCGGAACGGCTGATCGCTTCGCTCAACGAGCAGATTGCGCTCAAGCAGATCGACGCCGATTCGACCGAGAAGATGACCGCGTCCGAGCAGCAGGCGGCACGGGTGCGCTACCAGCTCGAAGCCGGCACGCTGAAGGCGACGGAAGCGCAGCGGGCGGCGATCAATGCGCGCCTCGACGACCTGGTGTCGATGGACAAGGCACTGACGAAGCAGCGAGAATTCGCCGACGGCGTGCGGAAGCTTGAGGAAAGCACGGTACGCCAGCGCCAGGAAATGATTGCCGCAACGCAAGCGGCTGAGGAACAGGCAGCCGCCTACGGCATGTCGTCGGCGCAGTTGTCGACGATGACGCAGGCACGGCTCGAAGATGCCATCGCCACGGCCCGCCAGAACGGCGCCGGAGAAGAGCAGATCAAGGTCCTCGAAGAGGAACTGGCATTGCGCGAGCGCTACACCGCGGCGCTCGAGAAATCCGACCTTGCCCGCGACCTGGCCGCGACGAAATCTGCCAAGGAAGCCCAGGAAACCGCGCGCAAGGCGCGTTATGACGTGGCCCTGGCGAAGGGAGACATCACCGAGAAGCAATACAAGGAACTGGTCGACAACCTCAAGCAGGACGTCGACGAAATGGGCGAATTCATGAAGCAGGCGGCGCGCAACATGCAGGACGCTTTTGCGGAACTGTTCATCAACCCGACAGGTGACGGCATCCGGTCGTGGGGAGAAACCTTCGCCAAGACCCTGCAGAAGATGATCGCGCAGGCCGGATCGGCGCAGTTGCTCAAGCTCATGCTGGGAGACGTCGACAAGACCGGAAGCCTCGGCGGGTGGATTGGAGAACTGATCAAGCCGTTGAAAGGATTAAGCTGGGACGGTCTTTTTTCTGGGTCGTCAACGTCAGCCTTTGTTCCGTATACATGGGCCAATGGTGGCATCATGACCAGCGCCGGACCGCTTCCGCTGAATACCTACGCCGGAGGCGGCGTCGCCAACCGGCCGCAGCTTGCGCTCTTCGGCGAGGGGCGCACGCCGGAGGCGTATGTGCCGCTCCCGGACGGCAAGCGCATCCCTGTGGCGATGCAGGGCGGCACGGGCGCCAACATCACCGTCAACGTCAACAGCCAGACCGGCGACCCGGCTGAAATCCGCCGCAGCGCCGCCGCTGGGGCGCGCACAGCGCTCGGCCTGATGTCTGGCGCCGGGAGGTATCGCTGATGGCCGACTTTCTCGAGGAGCGCTTCTGTGACCTGATCCGCTATGGGTCGAGCTGGCAGGACGACTACGCCGTGCAGATCGTCAAGACCGCCGGTGGCCAGGAGTACCGCAGCCTGACGCATCCATTCCCGTTGCGCAAGTTCGATGTTTCCTACCTCCTGACCCGCGCCGACACGGCAGCGCAGTTGCTCGCGCTCTGGCACCGCGCGCATGGCCAGTACGCCGGATTCCGTGCCCGCTGCTTCGACGAATGGTCGAGCAACGGCATGACCGGAACGCCGACCGAAACCGACCAACTGACCAAGAAAATCTCCAGCACCATCTGGCAGTTGCGGAAATGGTATGGAACGGACGGCACCGCCGGCGCTTCCGGCTATCCCTACCGTGTCATTTACAAGCCGGTATCCGGAACCGTCAAGGTTGCGGTCAACGGCACGCTCGTCGCTGGCCCTGGAGCCAACTGGACCGTCGACACCACGACCGGCCGTATCACGCTGTCGGCAGGCGTCGCCGCTACCGTCGTCGCCGACAACGTGCGCGCCGGCTTCGAGTTCGACTTCATGGTGCGCTTCGGCTCGGCGCTGGTTATCGGCCAGGACTACCCGAACCACCGCAGCGCCGAGGGCGTCATCCTGCAGGAAATCATCGCGCCATGAAATCGACGGTAGCGCCCTACCAGACCGCCGCCTGGTGCGTGCGCATCGAGTGCACCAACGGTACGACGCTGCGCCTGACGACCTACCCGACCGACCTGACGATGTCGAACGCCACGGTCTACGAGACGGATTCAGGCTACGAGCAAACGGCCTTCGTCGCCGATACCAGCATGGCCAGCAGCGCCATTGACGTGACCGGGTTCGTTGGTGGCGCCGGCCTGACGCGCGACCAGATCGCCAGCGGCGTGCTCGACAACGCGCGAATCTACATCTTCAAGTGCAATTTCCTGTCTCCGGTAGAGGATTACGAGCCGGTCCTGTCCGGATTCTTCGGGAAGACGACGCTCGAGGATGGGCGCTACAAGGTCGAGACGATGAGCCTGATCGACACGCTGTCGCAGTCGGTCGGGAAGACCTACACGGCCGCCTGTTCGCGCACCTTCGGCGATGCCGGCTGCGGCATCGACCTGACCACGCTCGACGTTGTCGGCGCGGTCACTTCCGTGACCAGCTATTCAATCATCGTCGATTCCAGCCGGGCAGAAGCAACGGACTACTTCACCGGCGGCACGCTGCAATTCACGTCCGGCAACAACGCCGGCCTGAAACCGCAGGACATCAAGGCGTACACGTCCGGAGGCGCCATCGAAACCTTCGAGCCGTGGTTCTACCTGCCTGAGATCGGCGACACGTTCGTGCTGATACCTGGCTGCCGCAAGCGCCTGGCCGACTGCCAGGCGTGGAGCAACGTCGTCAACTTCTTTGGCTTCACCAACATACCAACCGCATCGGTCTATCAGCAGGTAGGGGGAAACCGATGACACCGGAAGCCATCGTCGCCAGTGCCCGTGCCGCGATTGGCACGCCATTTCGCCACCAGGGCCGCGAGGCCGGACGCGGCCTCGACTGCGCCGGGCTGCTGGTCCATGTCGCCCGCGAAATCGGCGCCGAGCCACGCGACCGCGGAGGCTATGCGCGGATGCCGACAGGCGGCCAGATCGAGGAAGCGTTGCAGGAACACGTCGACGCCGGCGTGCTGGTCCGCGTGCCGATGACAGAAATGCAGGCAGGGGACCTGATCCTGATGCGCTTTGAAAGCGAGCGCGCCTCGCGCC
>JAUPTP010000315.1 GCA_030918015.1 Pseudomonadota bacterium | reverse complement strand
ACCGCATCGCCGGGCAGCTCCAGCTGGTGCAGCAGGCCAACGGCAGCCACATCCAGGCCACCGGCCTGTCCTTCGAGCTGCCGGCCGAAGCCTCGGGCCAGCCCGCCGCCCGCTGGCCCGCCACCGACCTGACGCTGCGGCTCGACGGGCCGCCGGGGCAATGGCGGGGCGGCGCGGTCAGCGTGTCCTGGCTCGACCTGGGCCTGCTGGCGCGCTCGGCGCAGGCCGTGCCGCTCAGCGCCACGATGCGCCGCCTGCTCGCCGAGACCCGCCCGCTGGGCCAGGTGAGCGGCCTGCGCTACGCCTGGACCGGCGAGGTCGAGCTGCCCGAGCACTGGAGCGCGAGCGGCCAGGCCGAGCAGCTCGGCCTCAATGGCGCCGAGGCCACCGCCCAGCTCGAGCGCACCGCCACCCCGGGCCGCCCCGGCCTGCATGGCGCGCGGGTCGCCTTCGAAGCCACCGAGCGCGGCGGGCGCGCCAGCGTGCGCATGGACGACGGCGGCTCGCTCGAGTTTCCCGGCGTCTTCGACGAGCCGCGCGTGCCGGTGCAGCGCCTGCAGGCCGATGTGCGCTGGGGCCTGCGCCGCAGCCGGCCCGAGGACCGGCCGGCCATCGAGGTCGAGGTGCGCCAGGCGCGCTTCGCCACCGCCGACGGCCAGGGCGAATTCTCCGGGCGCTGGAAGAGCGGCCCGCCCGAGGGCGAGCGCTTCGGCCGCGGCGGCTGGCTGCCCGGCCACCTCGACCTCGATGCCCGCGTCGATCGCCTGCGCGCCGACCGGGTGCACCGCTACCTGCCGCTGGGCATCGGCGCCTCGGTGCGTCACTACCTGGCGCGCTCGCTGCGCGGGGGCCAGGCGGTGGCGGTGCGCTCGCGGGTGCAGGGCGAGGTGCTCGACTTCCCCTACACCGGCCGCGACGAGCCCGGCCAGTTCCTGATCGAGGGCCGCTTCGAGGGCGTCGACTTCGAGCCGGCGCCCGACACCCGCTGGCCGCGCTTCACCGACGTCGACGGGCGGCTGCGCATCGAGGGCAACCGGCTGACGCTCAGCGACACGCAGGGCCGGCTGGGCCACACCGGCCAAGGCCAGTTCCGGCTGAGCGGCATCGAGGGCAGCATCGCCGACTTCGTGCACGACCCGGTGCTGAAGATCGGCGGCCAGGGCCGCGGCCCGACCGCGGACATGGTGCGCTACCTGGTCGACAGCCCCGTCGACGGCTGGCTCGGCCACCTGTTCACGCCGGTGAGCACCGAGGGCGACGGCCGGCTCGACCTGCAGCTGACCATCCCGGTGCTCGAGGCCGAGCGCACCACCGCGCGCGGCCAGGTCACGCTGCATCAGACGCGGCTGCGCATGCGCCCGGACACGCCCGAGCTGACACAGCTCGACGGCCGGCTCGAATTCAGCGAGCGCGAGTTCATCGTCCACGAGGCCCGCGCCCGCGTGGCCGGCGGGCCGCTGCAGTTCTCCGGCCGGCTCGACGAGGACGGCCAGGTGCGGCTGAGCGGCCAGGGCCAGGCGCGCATCGACGGGCTGCGCGCGCCCGACACGCCGGCGCTGATGGGCCCGCTGCTGCAGCCCTTCGACGGCGAGATGGCCTACCGGCTCGAGCTGGGCATCGGCCCCCAGGGCACCCGGCTGGCGATCGACAGCGACCTGATCGGCGTGGCCGCCCGGCTGCCCGCGCCGCTGGCCAAGACCGCCGCCGAGCCGCTGGCGCTGCGCGTGCGGCTCGAGCCGACGCCGGCCGAGGCCGAGCTGCTGCGCATCGAGGCCGGCGACGCCGCCCATCCGCTGCTGCAGGTCGGCTACCTGCGCGACCGCGCCACCGGCCGGGTGCAGCGCGGCCGCCTGGCGCTGGGCACGCAGGTGGCCCCGAGCCGCGATCCGGCCACCTGGCCCGCCCACGGCGTCGACGCGCTGATCGCGCTGCCGGCGCTGTCGCTCGACCGCTGGCGGCAGTGGCTGGACCAGGAGGCCCCGGCCGACTGGCGCGCCGCCCACCGCCAGCCCGCCAGCGCGCCGGTCGACCCCGAGGTCGCCAGCCACCTGCCCGCTCAGCTGACGCTGCGCACCCCGGCCCTGACGCTGGGCGGGCGCACCCTCGACCAGGTCGAGGCCCGGCTGCAGCGCGACGCCGCCCGCACCGACCGCTGGCAGCTGAGCCTGAAGGCCGACCAGATCGAGGGCACCGCCGACTACACCCCGGCCGCCGCCGGCCGGGCCGCCGCGCTGCAGGCCCGCCTGAAGCGGCTGGTGCTGACCCCGGCCACCGACCGCAGCGTCCTCGCCCACGCCACCGCCGACGCCGATCCGGCCCGCGGCCCCCTGCCCCGCATCGACCTGCAGGCCGACGCGGTCGAGTTCGCCGGCAAGCCGCTGGGCCGGCTGGAGCTGCGCGCCGGGCCGCGCGTCGGCGGCGGCTGGCTGATCGACCGGCTGGCGCTGCTGCGCCCCGAGGCCAGGCTGGAAGCCGTCGGCCTGTGGCAGCCCACCGAGACGGCCGCCACGCCGGGCGATCCGGTCGGCCAGACCCGCCTGACCTTCCGCCTGGATGTGGACGATGGCGGCGCGCTGCTGGGCGCGCTGGGCTGGCCGGGGCAGATGCAGGGCGGGCGCGGCCACCTGGGCGGCCAGATCCAGTGGCCCGGCACGCCGACCGACTACGCCACCGCGCGGCTCGGCGGCCACCTGCGGCTGGACCTGGACCAGGGGCGATTCCCGCAGGCCGATCCGGGCGCCGGGCGGCTGCTGGGGGTGCTGAGCCTGCAGTCGCTGCCGCGGCGCTTCCTGCTCGACTTCCGCGACCTGTTCCAGCGCGGCTTCGGCTTCGACCACATCGACGGCGATGTCTCCATCCTGCACGGGCTGGCCAGCACCCGCAACCTGCGCATCCGCGGGCTGCAGGCCATGATCCTGACCGAGGGCAGCACCAGCCTGTCGCAGGAGACGCAGAACCTGCATGTCTGGGTGGTGCCCGACCTCAACGCCGGCGCCGCCTCGCTGGCCTATGCGGTGATCAATCCGGCCGTCGGCCTGGGCACGCTGCTGACGCAGATGGTGCTGCAGGGCCCGCTGGCCGATGCCGCCACCCGCGAGTTCCGTGTCACCGGAGGCTGGTCCGCGCCGGAGGTGACGAGCGTCGACCGCAGCACCGCCGCGCGCCCGCGCCCCGACCAGGACACGCCCCCGCAGCCCCTTCCGGAGAAGACCACGCCATGAGCATGAAGATCGCCGCCGTCCAGATGGTTTCGGGCCCGCGCCCGGACGAGAACCTCGACCGCGCCGAGGCGCGGGTGGCCGAGGCCGCCGCGCAGGGCGCCGAGCTGGTGGCGCTGCCCGAATACTTCTGCCTGATGGGCCTGCGCGACCGCGACAAGCTGGCCATCGCCGAGCCCGACGGCGACGGGCCGATCCAGCGCCGGCTGGCGCAGATCGCGGCGCGCCACCGGGTCTGGCTGGTGGCGGGATCGCTGCCGCTGGCGGTGCCGGGCGACGCCGATCACGCCACCAACACCACGCTGGTCTTCGACCCCGAGGGCCGGCGCGCCGGGCGCTACGACAAGATCCACCTCTTCCGCTTCGACGACGGCGAGCGCCATTACGACGAGGCCGCCACGCTGCGCCCCGGCCACGCCCCGCTGGCGCTGGACATCACCGCCCGCGACGGCCGCGCGCACCGCACCGGCATCACCATCTGCTACGACCTGCGCTTCCCCGAGCTGTACCGCCAGCTCGCCACCCCGCCGTGCAGCCTGATGGTGGTCACCGCCGCCTTCACCTGGCCCACCGGCCAGGCGCACTGGGAACTGCTGCTGCGCGCCCGCGCGGTGGAAAACCAGTGCTGGCTGCTGGCCAGCGCGCAGGGCGGCCTGCACGAGAACGGCCGCCGCACCTGGGGCCACTCGATGATCGTCGACCCCTGGGGCCAGATCGTCGCCGAACTCCCCGAGGGCGAAGGCGTCGTCCTCGCCACGCTGGACGAGCAGCGCACGGCCGCCATCCGCACCCAGCTGCCGGCGCTGGAGCATCGGCGAATTTGAGAAATCCTTCACACCTGACCGGTGCAGCAAGTTTTTTACACTGGCGGATTCAAACCCGAAGTGCAACACCCTGAATATCAATGAAGGGTGGCCGCGTCTTTTTCTGTCGCAGCCTGCACCAGCGCCTTGAAGACCTGGAT
>JAUPTP010000009.1 GCA_030918015.1 Pseudomonadota bacterium | reverse complement strand
TGTGACGGGACGAGGGCGTGTCGGCGCCGGCGCCGGGTTTCTTTTTCAGAGTGAGCGTGACCATGTCGTGTTTGGCTGCTGGCGACCGAAGGCGGCCGAGAGGTTCGGCCACAGGCGTGTGCTATCTTGGTCGCGGTATTGAACAACAGAGTGATGCCCCGTCAATCGGGGCTTTTTCTTGTCTGAGCTGGATGAAAGGAAAGATTTCGTGGATACCGTGATGCTGGCCAAGGCCGCCGTGATGGGGATCGTCGAAGGGCTCACCGAGTTCCTGCCGATCTCGAGCACCGGGCACCTGATCCTGACCGGGGCCCTGCTGGGCGGCTTCGAGGACGACAAGAGCAAGGTCTTCGAGATCGCCATCCAGACCGGCGCGATCTTTGCCGTGATCCTGGTCTACTGGCAGCGCCTGTCGAGCACCGTGGCGAACCTGGGCAGCAGCCGTGACGCGCGGCGCTTCGCGCTGAACGTGCTGATCGGCTTCCTGCCGGCGGTCGTGCTGGGCCTGGCGATCGGCAAGGTGGTCAAGGCCCATCTGTTCACGCCGGTCGTCGTCGCGTCGGCCTTCATCGTGGGCGGCCTGATCATCCTGTGGGCCGAGCGCCGGCCGGCCAGCGCGGTGCGGGTGCATTCGGTCGACGACATGACGCCGATGGATGCGCTGAAGGTCGGCCTGGTGCAGTGCTTCGCGATGATCCCGGGCACCAGCCGCTCCGGCTCGACCATCATCGGCGGCATGCTGATGGGCCTGTCGCGCCAGGCGGCGACCGACTTCAGCTTCTTCCTGGGCATTCCGACGCTGATCGGCGCGGGCGCCTACAGCCTGCTCAAGGAGCGCGACAAGCTCTCGATGGCCGATGCGCCGATGTTCCTCGTCGGTCTGGTGTTCTCCTTCATCGCGGCCTGGCTGTGCGTGCGCTGGCTGCTGCGCTATGTCGCGACGCACAACTTCGTGCCCTTCGCCTGGTACCGGATCGCCTTCGGCCTGCTGATCCTGGGCACGGCCTACAGCGGCCTGGTCAGCTGGCACGAGTGAGTCCGGGCGGGATTCAGACGGCGCCGGGCTCCCGGCGCCGGAACACCAGATCCCACACGCCGTGGCCGAGCTTCAGGCCGCGGTTCTCGAACTTGGTCAGCGGCCGGTAGTCCGGCTTCGGGGCATAGCCCTCGGCGGTGTTGGCCAGCTGCGGCTCGGCCGACAGCACCTCGAGCATCTGCTCGGCATAGGGCTGCCAGTCGGTGGCGCAGTGCAGGTAGCCGCCCGGCGCCAGGCGCGTGACCAGCTGCGCGACGAAACCCGGCTGGATCAGCCGGCGCTTGTTGTGCTTCTTCTTGTGCCAGGGGTCGGGGAAGAAGATGTGCACGCCGGCGAGCTGGCCCGGCGCGATCATGTGCTCGAGCACCTCGACCGCGTCGTGCTGCACGATGCGCAGATTGCCCAGCTCGCGCTCGTCGATCAGCTTGAGCAGCGCGCCCACGCCGGGCGTGTGCACCTCGACGCCGAGGAAGTCGGTGTCCGGGCGGCTGGCAGCGATCTGCGCGGTGGCGCCACCCATGCCGAAGCCGATTTCCAGCACCAGCGGCGCCTGGCGGCCCCAGACGGCGGCCGCGTCGAGCGGCTCGGCGCGGTAGGGCAGGCAGAAGCGCGGGCCGAGCTCCTCGAGTGCGCGCACCTGGCCCGTGCCCATGCGTCCGGCGCGCACGACGAAGCTGCGGATGGCACGCCGCGGCGCGCCGTCGCCACCGGAGGTGTCGGGGGTCTCGGCCGCATCGAGGCGGGGGGATTCGGGCAGAGGCTGGGACTCGTTCATGGAAGACGCGGCACCGTGCGCGACACGCAGGTGCATGAATGTTTCAGAAGGCAACCCCGGTGACCAGGGGCAGAGGCCGAGGCGACGGGCGCAACCCGGCGTTATCGGGCCATCCGGGGCGGCCCAGGCCGGCTAGGCTCACGGGATGCGCGATTCTGCACCAAGCCCGGACCGCTTCGGGCATGTCCCTGATCCGACCCGCGTGGCGGGGCGGCGCGACTGCCTGGCGCGGCTGGCCGCGCTGGGGCTGCTGGGCGCCGGCGCGCCGGCCTGGGCGGCGCCTGTTCCCGAGCCCGCTTGGCCGGCGCCGGCCGACCGGCTGCCGGCGCCGCTGCGCCAGGCGATCGAATCCAGCGGCCTGCCGCTTGGCAGCTTCGGCCTGCACGCGCAGCCGCTCGGCGGGGGCGAGGCGCTGCTGTCGTGGCAGGCCGCGCGGCCCTTCGTGCTGGCCTCCACCTCCAAGCTGCTGACCTCGATGGCGGCGCTGGACCTGCTGGGGCCGGCCTACTGCTGGCGCACCCGCGCCTACCTGAGCGGTCCGCTGACGCAGGGTCGCCTGCTCGGCGATCTGGTGATCCGCGGCGGGGGCGATGCCACGCTCACCAGCGCCGACCTGCTGCAGTGGTTCCGCGAGATGCGCGCCCGCGGGCTGCAGGAGGTCTGGGGCGACATCGTGATCAACCGGGAGGCCTTTCGCCTGAGGCCCGACGACCTGTCGACCACGCCGGAGCCGACGCCCGAGCGGCCCCACCATGTCCGCCCCGACGCGCTGGCGCTGGATGCCGGCCAGGTTCGGGTGGACCTGCGCAGCGATGCGGCCGGCCGGGCCGACATCGCGCTGTCGCCGCCGCTGCGGGATGTGCGGCTGGTCAATGCGCTGGGGCGTGGCGGCGGCTGTGCGGTCAGTGCGGTGCTCAAGGGCGACGGCGCGGTGGCCGAGCCGCAGCTGCACCTGAGCGGGCCGTGGTCGCCGCGCTGCGGGCCGCAGCAGATCCGCTTCGCGCCGGTCGGTCTGCGCGATCTGGGTTCGCGGGCGATCGCCGGTCTGTGGCTGCAGGCCGGCGGGCAGCTGAAGGGGCGGGTCGTCGAGCACGCGCCGGGCCTGCCGGTGCCGTGGCGGGCGTCCGAGGCCGGCGGGCGGCCGGCGGCGCCGTTCTCCGAGCATGCCTCGCCCCCGCTGGCGGTGCAGCTGCGCGAGATGAACAAGCGCAGCGACAACCTGATCGCACGCCATCTGATGCTGAGCCTGTCGCCGGATTTCCCCGAGCACCCGGCCTCGGCCGAGGCGGCGCGGCTGCGCATGCGCGAGTGGCTGCGTCGGCAGGGCAGCCTGCGCGACGAGATGGTCGGCCTGGACACCGGCTCGGGCCTGTCGCGGCTCGAGCGCGCCACGCCGCAGGCCTTCGTGCACCTGCTGCAGCGCGCGGCGCGCGGTCCGCACTGGTCGCTGCTGCGGCGCTCGCTGCCGGTGGCCGGCGTCGACGGCACGCTCGAGGGCCGGCTGCGCGGCACCGCCGCAGAGGGGCGGGCCTGGCTGAAGACCGGCACGCTGCTCGACACCCGCGCGCTGGCCGGCTGCGTGCAGGCCCGGGACGGCCGGATGATCGCGGTGGCCTTGCTGGCCCATCACCCGGATCCGGAGCTGATCGCCGCCGCGGTGCCAGCGCTCGATGCCTGTGTCGGCTGGCTCGCGCATCTGGCATAATCACTCGCTGCAATGCGCACCGGCCTGGCCGGTGTGACGAGGCGGGTGTAGTTCAATGGTAGAACGGCAGCTTCCCAAGCTTCATACGAGGGTTCGATTCCCTTCACCCGCTCCACGCCCGATTTCACGCCCCGAAGGATGCTGTCCTCGGGGCGTTTCGTTTTTGTCGATCGCGTCCGTCCATGAGCCTTGCCGCCTCCGCGCTGCCGATCCATGCCCGCTCCTACGGGGGCGACGAGCACGGGCTGGTCTACGGCTACCTGTTCCGACCGGGGGCCGAGCCCCGGCCGCTGGCGTCCGCCGAGGAGGCGCTGGCGGCGATCGGCCGTGTCCGGGCCCAGGTGGAGACGGACACGGTCATCTGGCTGCACTTCAATCTGGGCAATGCCCGCGCCGAGGCCTGGCTGCGGGCGCATGCGGCGCTCAATGAGGATTTCTTCGACGCGCTGCACCAGGGCTCGCGGGCCACCCGCATCGAGCGTGACGGCGAGGCCTTCTTCGCGGTCATCAACGACGTGACCTTCGACTTCACCTTCGAGGTGAGCGACGTCGCGACGCTGTGGATGAGCGTGGCCGAGTCTCTGGTGATCACCGCGCGGCGCCAGCCGCTGCGCTCGGTCGACCGGCTGAAGCACTCGATCGGCCGGCAGGTGCGCATCGAGTCGAGCACCGCGCTGCTGCACCACCTGCTGCGCGACCAGGCCGACGAGCTGCAGAAGATCATCCGCCAGTCGACCGAGCGCATCGACGACATCGAGGAAGAGATGATCACCGGCGTGCACGGCAAGCACAAGACCGAGCTGGCGCGCATGCGCCGGCTGATGGTGCGGCTGCGCCGGCTGCTGACCCCGGAGCCGGGGGCGCTGGCGCGCACGCTGGCCCGTCCTCCGGCCTGGGTGGACCGCGAGGACCGCGACGACCTGCTGCAGGCCAGCGACGAGTTCTCGCTGGTGCTGCGCGACATCGCCTCGCTGCAGGAGCGCATCAAGCTGATGCAGGACGAGGACTCGGCCAAGGTGGCCGAGGAGAACAACCGCACGCTGTTCGTGCTGACGATGGTCACGGTGCTGGCGCTGCCGATCAACCTCGTCGCCGGCCTGCTCGGCATGAACGTCGGCGGCATTCCGCTGGCCGATCATCCGCACGGCTTCTGGGTCGTCGTCGGCGTGATCACGCTGTGCACGGTGGCGCTGGCGCTCTACGCCATGCACCGCATCCGCGCGCCGCGTCAGTGATGGTGCGGGTGTGCGGCCGCGGCCGGCGGCGCCGCGTTCATCGCCCGCGCCTCGGCGCTGACCGCGACCGTGCTGCGCTTGCCGTCGCGGCCCTCGATCACCAGCGTCAGCGGCACCTTGTCGCCGGCGTTCACTGGCCGGGCCAGGTCGATCAGCATGACGTGATAGCTGCCCGGCTTGAGCTCGAGCGGCTTGCCCGGAACGAGGTCGATGCCGGAGACGGCCTTCATCATCATGCGGTCGCCCTCCATGCGCATCTCGTGGAGCTCGACGATCTTCGCGGCGTCGGACTTCACGTCGATCAGCCGTGCCGGCTCGGTGCTGGTGATCTGCATGAAGGCGCCGGTGGCCTTCTGTTGCGCGACGGTGGCGCGCACCCAGGCTTCCTTGACGCTGACCTGCGCGTGGGCCGACAGGCTGGCGAGGGTCAGGGCGGACAGGGCGGACAGCGCGGCGGCGCGCAGAACGGGGCGCAGAGAGATCATCGGAAAGCTCCTTCAGTCACTGGGGAAGAATCGGACAGTATTGACGCCGCCCGCCGCCGGGCGCGGCGCTTGTCGAGCCAGCGCCACAGGCCGGTCACTGCGAGCAGCACCGGCAGCACGCCGCACAGGCAGACGAGCAGGCGGCCGACCGGACCGAAGCCCTCGCCGCTGTGCAGCGGATGCATCCACTGCCAGACGGTGTCGCCAGCGCTGAAATGGCGCGGATCGCGGCGCGCGACGATCTCGCCGCGGGTCGAATCGATCCAGACCTGGGTGTCGGGGAAGCGGTCGCCGGGCTCGCCGGGCTGGCGCAGCCGGATGCGGTAGAGCCCGCCGTCGGTGGCCGGCGTGTCGATCCAGCGCACCTGCGCGCCAGGGAAGGCCTGCATCGCCCGCGCGATGGCGGCGTCGGCGTCCCGTCGCGGACCGGCCGCTTCAGGGGGCGGCGGCACGGCCGGCCGGGGCATCGGCGTCAGCGGCGAGATGCGCTCGATCATCGGCTTGACCAGATCCGGCAGCGCCAGAGCCGAGCCGGTCAGGGCCAGGATCAGCAGCGGCACCGCAGCGAGCGCGCCGAAGACGGTGTGCAGGTCGTAGACCCGCCGCACCGTGGACACCCCGCCGCGCAGCCGCAGCGCCTGGCGCCAGCGCCCGCGGGCCGGCCACCAGATCACCAGGCCGCTGACCAGCGAGGCCGCCAGCGCCACGCCGCCCCAGCCCACCCCCGTCACGCCCAGCTCGCCGCCGAGCAGCGAGAAATGCAGGTCGTAGATCCAGGTGCCTGGCGTCTCGCCCCAGAAGCGGTTGGCCACCAGCGTGCGGCCGCTCGGATCGGTCGTGGCCAGCAGCGGCGCGAAATAGGCGCCCTGCGTCTCGACCGGCTTGAGAAAGCGGGCGGTGACCGGCTCGCCCGGCCGAGGCGGCACCTCGATGCGCCAGCCGGTGCCGCGCTGCGGATGGGCAGCGACCAGGGTGCGGTGCACCTCGGCGATCTTCGCCGGGGCGGTCACGCCGGGCTGCTCGCGCAGCCGTGCATCCAGCTGGGCCTCCAGGCCGCGGTAATAGACCAGCAGGCTGCCGGTCACGCCCATCAGCAGGAACCACAGCCCCAGCGCCAGGCCCAGCACCTTGTGGATCTGCAGCCACACGCGGCGCGCCCGCGGCGAGACCGCGCTCACAGATCGCTCCGCAGGGCGAGCGACACGCTGCGCGGCGCGCCCGGCGAGTGCAGCGACTGCGTGCCGTCATGCCAGACATACTCGGTGCGGCGGTCGGTGGCGTTGCGCACCCAGGCCTCCAGCCGCAGCCGCGGCGAGAACTGCCAGCTCGTGCCCAGATTCAGCACGGTGAAGCCGCCGAAGCGGCCGGTGCTGTTGGTGCGCTCCAGGAAATAGTCGCCCTGCGACTGCAGCTCGGCCGACAGGCGCCAGGCCTCGTGCGGTGTCCAGTTCACGCCGGCCTGCACCAGGCGGCGCGGCACATGGTCGATCTCCTTGCCCAGGGTGGCGGGCGCCGACGGGTCGGGGGTGACGATGATCGCCTTCTGCAGCGTCAGCGCGCCCCACAGCTCCAGCGTCGCGGCGGGCAGCAGGCGCAGCTGCAGGTCGGCGCCACGGCGGCGGGTGGCGCCGATGTTGTCGGAGTCTCCGCTCGGATCGTTCAGGCGCCGGCGCACCTCGTCGGTGGCGGTCTGCTGCCACACCGCCAGGCGCAGCGTGGTCGCCTCGTCCGGGGCGAAGCGCAGGCCCGCCTCCCAGCCCTGGTTGATCGAGGGCTTCAGGTCGGCCTGGCGCGGCGGGATCTTGTAGGCTGCAGCCTCGGTGCCGATCTGGAAGGTCCGCCCCCAGTTGGCATGCAGCGCAAGCTGAGGCTGAATCTGCCAGAGCAGGCTCATCTTGGGCTGGCTGATGGTGCCGTAGTCGTTGACCGGCGACTCGACGCCGGTCAGGCGGTTGGTGAAATGGCCTGCCACCCGATCCAGTCGCCAGCCCGGCACCAGCCGCAGCGCGGGCGTCGGCTGCACCAGCGCCTGGGCATGCACGCCGGCGACATGCAGGGTGTAGGCCTGATCGCGGGTCTGCGTGCCGCGCACTCGATCGGCGGTGGTGTAGCGCTGGCTGATGTTGTCCTGCGACTCGATGTCGACGCCGCCCTGCAGCGCGAAATCGTGCAGCGCCTTGATGCGCGGGCGCCAGCTCAGCGTCGTGGCCGCGCCCACATGCGTCTCGTCGGTCAGGCGCTCCTGCTGCGACACCGACTCCGAGAAGCGCACCCAGCGGTCATCCGAGAAGTGGTTGACATGAAAGCGGCTGCTCGAGCCGAGCTCGGGCGAAAGCGTGCCGTCGAGCTGGATCGCCGCCTGAGCGGTGCGGCGCAGGCCGCCATCAGTGCCCACATACCCGGGTGAGCTGCTCGGATCGGTGTCGGCCACGCTGCGCGTCAGGTAGCCCGGCTCCTGGGCCTCATGCTCGAAATAGCGCAGGCTCAGGCGGCGGCTCCAGCCGCCATCGGCCTGGGTCAGGCTGGCGGCCAGCGTCTGGCGGGTCGATCGGGCATGGTCGCGCCAGCCGTCGGCGGTCTTGCGTCCCGCGGCCAGGTCCAGCTGGACGCCTTGGCTGTCCTGGGCGTGGCGCACTTCGGCGCTGCGCTGGCCGAAGGAGCCCGCCCCCAGCCGGACCGTGGTGCCGTTGCCGCCCCGGCGGGTGCGCAGGTCGATGCTGCCGGCGATCGCGTGCAGGCCGTGGCGGGCATCGCTGGTGCCGCGCACCACCTCGATCGATTCGAGCTCGATCGGCAGCACCGCGTCGAGGTAGGGCATGTTGCCGTTGTGGCTGTTGGCCGGCACGCCATCGATCAGCAGCTTGACCGCGTTGACTTCACCCTCGCCGTTGAAGCCGCGCAGCGACACCTTGCCGGAGGTGGTGCCTTGCTGGAAGGGCGTCAGCAGCGCCCCGGGCACCAGGCTGAACAGCTCCCAGGCGGCCTGCGCCGGCTGGGTCTCGATCATGTCGCGGTGCAGCGTGTCGACCGAGGTCAGCAGCTGCCGGGCCGACAGCGCAGGGCGTCGCGTGGTGCGCACGTCGACGCGCCCGATGTCGAAGCGCGGCGTGGCCTCGGTGTCAGTGGCAGGTTCCGCCGTCTGTGCCGAGGCGTGCAGCGACAGCATCGTCAGCGCGCACAACAGCGACAGGGGCTTCAGCGGGAACGGGTGGAGCAGGACAGGGGCGGTGGAGGTCATCGCAGGCAAGAGGCGGCAGAAGGCCAGCCGACCGGACGCACCGGTGCGCCCAGGCGGGTCGGCGGCGAGACGGGTGAGCCGTCCACGCGAGCGCGCACCGGAGCACACCGGGCCTGGGGGCCGGCAGGATCAGGACAGACGTCGGGGGGGGAGACACCCCGCCGCGACAGCAGGGTGCGGCGTCAGGCGTCAGCGGGCGATCAGGCGCGCGCAGGCGGTGCCCGGGCGGGCAGGGGCGGGTGCTGTGCCGCGGCATCGGGCACGAAGTCGATGCGCAGCGCCGGTGTGGACCGGGGCGCGATCAGGAGATAGTCGGCGCGGGCATCCTGTTCGGGCAGCAGCGCGCCGAGCGCAGGGGCGAGACAGGCGGGGCAGTGCACGCCCGCGCTGTCGACCTGCGCGGGGTCGGTGTCATCGCCATGCGCGGAGGGCATCGCGGTGGCGCAGATCTCGGCCAGCATCACCGCCCTCACCGGGTCGGCCGCAGCGATCGCCCGCGATACCGTCGGCGCGATCACGCCGAGCATCAGCAGGACGATCACCAGGCCGACGAGGCGGGAGAGGTGGTGGCGCCAGAAGGACATTGGGCGATGATAACGGTTCAGACACGCAAATTCATGTCTTTTTGCCGTGGCTTGACTGAAGTCCGTCATGGGCGTCAGTGCAGTCGAAAGCGGCTCACCGACGCCGCCAGGCGTCGGGCCTCTTCCTCCAGACTGGCCGTGGCCTGGCTGGACTGCTCGGCCATGGCGACGTTGGCGTGCCCGGCCTGGGTGAGCGTGCCGACCGCCTCGCCCAGCTGGGCAATGCCCGAGGTCTGCGCGAAGGTGGTCTCCCAGATCTCCTTGACCAGCCGGTTCATCGATTCGACCTGCTGCGCCATCTCGTGGATCGCCTGACCGGTCGCGGCCGCCAGGTCGGTGCCCCCGCCGACCTGGCGGGTGCTGTCGGCCGCCAGGGTGCGGATCTCGCGCGCGGCCAGCGAGGAGCGCTGGGCCAGCGTGCGCACCTCGCCGGCGACGACCGCGAAGCCGCGACCCTGCTCGCCGGCCCGCGCGGCCTCGACCGCCGCGTTCAGGGCCAGCAGGTTGGTCTGGAAGGCGATCGACTCGATGACGCCCACGATCTCGCCGACCCGCGTGGAGGCGGTGGCGATGCCGCCCATGGTCTCGTTCATCCGCACCATCGCCTCCTGGCCCCGGCGGGCGGCCAGCTCGACGCTCTCCACCAGCCGCGCGGCCTGCTCGGCGGCCTGCGCGTTGCGCTCGATCATGCCGGTGACCTCGGTCAGGTTGGTGCGCACATGGCCGAGCTCGTCGAGGTGGCCGCTGGTGCGGCCCTTCAGGTCGAGGTTGCCGGCGTGGATCTGGGCGCAGGCGCTGGCCATGCGCAGGCTGCCCTGGCGCAGGTCGGCCACCATCGCGCCGAGCTGCTGGCACATCCGGTCGAGGGCGTGCAGCAGGCGGGCGGGCTCGTCGTCGCCCTGCACGTCCAGGCGCTGGCTCAGGTCGCCGCCGGCCACCGATTCGGCCACCGTCACCGCCTGGTCCAGCGGTCGGGTCACCGAGCGGGCCAGCTGCCAGCTCAGGCCGCTCAGCATCAGGACGGCCAGCCCGAGCAGCCCGAGCTGGATCTGGCGTCCGCGCGCGGCGGTGGCCTCGAACTCGGCCATCGAGCGGGCTCCGAGCTCGTTGCCCTGCACGACCGTCACGTCGACCGCGGCGCGGTGCTTGAGGTAGAGCGCATGCGCCGCCCCGAGCTGCTGGCGTGCGGCCTCCGGATCGCCCGCGGCCAGCGTCGCGAGCAGGGCTCGGGCGGTGCGGATGAATTCGCCGGCCGCTCGGTGCTGCTCGCCGAGCAGCTCGCGCTCCAGGCCGAAGGGGGGATGGGCCAGCCACCAGTCGACCCTGGCCTGGTATTCCTTCGCGAGTCGCTCGAGCTCGCCCTGGGCATCGTCGGCATCAAGCCGGCCCTCCAGGGCCTGCGACAGCAGCAGCCGCATCTCGATCAGGTACATCGGCGGCGGGAGGATGTCGGCGACCACATCCTTGGCGACGAAGGCCCGCTCGCTGGCTTCGGACAGGCGGGCCGCGCTCCACAGCCCGGTCAGCGCACAGGCTGACACGGCCGAGATGCTGAGCACGGCCAGCGCGGTCTGGCGGGTGCGGACGGACAGGCGGTTGAGCAGGGGCATGGCAGCGAAAGGGCGAAAGGGCGTGTCCGCCACTGTGCCGCCGGTGCCGACCGGGCAAGGCCCGGAAATGAACCCTCCTGCAGTCCTGTCTCGGCTCAGTGGGGTGCGAGCCGGAAGGTGGAGACCAGATCCACCAGCGTCGTGGCCTGCTGGCGCAGCGTGCCGGCGGCGGTGGCGCTTTCCTCGACCAGCGAGGCGTTCTGCTGCGTGGCGCTGTCCATCTGGCCCATGGTCGCGCCGATCGCCAGGAGGCTGTCGCTCTGCGCGCGGCTGGTGCTGGAGAGGGTGTCGATCAGCGCATCGAGCTGGCCGATGGTGTGGTTGACCGCGTTCATGCCCTGGCCGGCCTCGCCGACGAGCTGGTGACCGGCCTCGACCCGGCGCACGCTGTCCTCGATCAGCGCGCGGATCTCGCGGGCCGCTTCGGCACTGCGCTGGGCCAGCAGCCGCACCTCGGCGGCGACGACCGCGAAGCCCCGGCCCTGCTCGCCGGCCCGCGCGGCCTCGACCGAGGCGTTCAGCGCCAGGATGTTGGTCTGGAAGGCGATGCCGTCGACGACCGCGTTGATGTCGGCGATGCGCCGCGAGCTCTCGGCGATGCCGGTCATCGTGCGGATCATGTGGTCGACGGCCTCATGGCCGCGGCCGGCGGCCTGGGAGGCCTCCTGCACCAGCTGGCGGGCCTGCTCGGTCTGGCCGGCGCTGGCGCTGACGCCCTGACCCAGGGCCTGCACGGTGGAGGTGGTGCTCTCGATCGCGCCGGCCTGCTGCTCGGTGCGGCTGGCCAGGTCGGCGTTGCCGATGGCGATCTGCTCGCTGGCGGCCGCGACGCTCTCGGCGCCGCTGCGCACCTGGTGCACGATGAGCTGCAGCTGCTCGAGCATCACGGCCAGCGCCGCCGCGACGCTGCGCTCCGAGGCCGGACGCACCGGCGCCTGGCAGGTCAGGTCGCCCCGGGCGATGGTCGAGGCCAGCTCCATGGCCGCCTCGGGCTCCATGCCGAGCTGGGCGAGGATGCTGCGGGCCACCTTCAGGGCCAGCCCCACCAGCACCAGGCCGCACAGCAGCGAGACGCCGGTCATCACCTGGCGGGCCTGCCGGTCGATCCGGTCGAAGTGCTCGTCGGCCTCGCGGGCCTCGGCCTCGAGGCTGAGCGACAGCCGGGTGAGCAGCGTGCCGATCTGCTCGACCTGCCGGTCCATGAGCGCGTCCAGCGGCCTCAGGGTCTCGAGTGGGGCCTCCTCGCGCAGCCGGGGCAGGAGATCCTCGGCATAGAGCCGATGCATCTCGGCGACCGCCGCGCGCACGGCCTGCGCATCACGGCGCTCCTGATCCGTGTCGACGGCCGTCTCGATGGCGCGCAGGTCCCGTTCGGTCTCGGCCTCGAGCTCGCGCCAGTCGCGGGCGGCCGCCGGCAGGTCATGGTTGATGATGCTGTCGGCGACGATCCGGTAGTAGCGCTCTCCGAGGCCGGCGATGCGCTTCATCTCGCCGGCCTCGGCCGCACGGCGGTGCGAGGCGTCCTGCAGCTCGCCCAGGTGGCCCAGGGTGATCCAGACCGCGGCGGTCAGGCCGGACAGGGCCAGGCCGGCGGCCAGGACGATCAGGTAGAGGCGTGACGCCACCTTCCAGTGCTGCATGCTTGTATCGATCCGTAATGGCTCTCGCGAAAGCGAGGGCCGGGAACGAGAGGTCGGCAGCATGGGCCGGGAGCTTGAGGGCCTGTGCGCTCCCGGATTTCCCGGATCGACAGGGCCGACCGCGCTCAGTCGGCCTGGGCGAGCAGTGCCTCGCGGGTCAGCAGCAGCACCTGGTCATGGCCGGCGCTGGTCTCCAGCCAGATCGCCTCGAGCTGCGGGAAGGCGGCCTCGAAGTGCTCGCGCTCGTTGCCGATCTCCAGCACCAGCACCGCGTCGGGCGACATGCGCGCAGGCGCGTCCTTCAGCAGCTGGCGCACGAAGTCCATGCCGTCACTGCCGCCGGCCAGCGCGATCTGCGGCTCGGCCAGGTATTCGGGCGGCAGCGCCGCCATCGACGCGGCGTTGACATAGGGCGGGTTGCACAGGATCAGGTCGTAGGGGCCGGCCAGCGCGGGCGCGCCCAGACCGTCGCTCTCGACCAGGCGGATGCGCCCGGCCAGGCCATGGCGATCGATGTTGATCCGCGCTACCGCCAGCGCATCCACCGAGAGGTCGGCGGCGTCGACCTCGATGTCGGGGAAGGCCATCGCCGAGAGCACCGCCAGGCTGCCGTTGCCGGTGCACAGGTCCAGCACCCGGCGGGTGTCGGGCGAGAGCCAGGCGTCGAGCTCGGCGCCCAGCTCGGCGTCGGCCAGCAGCTCGGCGATGAAGGAGCGCGGCACGATGACCCGCTCGTCGACATGGAAGGGCACGCCCTGCAGCCAGGCCTCGCCGGTCAGGTAGGCGGCCGGGCGGCGGCTGTCGATGCGGCGCTGCACCAGCGCCTCGACCGGCGCGGCGGCCTCAGGGGCCACCGCGTCGTCCGCCACCGCGTCGAGCGCGTCGAGCGGGTGGCCGAGCTGCCACAGCACCAGCCAGGCGGCCTCGTCGAAGGCATTGGTCGTGCCGTGGCCGAAGCTCACGCCGGCGGCGTCGAGCCGCGCAGCCATCGCCTCGACGAGCTGCAGCGTGGTGGAAGACGGGGAAAGGGTCGAAGTCATGCGAGCAGGCGCTCCAGCGTGCGCAGGTAGATGTCCTTGAGCGGGCCGAGCGCGGAGAGTTCGCAGTTCTCGTCGATCTTGTGGATGGTGGCGTTGACCGGGCCGAACTCGACCACCTGCGGGCAGATGCGCGCGATGAAGCGGCCGTCGGAGGTGCCGCCGCTGGTGGAGAGCTCGGTCTGCAGGCCGGTGACGTCGCGGATCGCGCCGGCCAGCGCCTCGACCAGCGGGCCCGGCCGGGTCAGGAAGGGCCGCCCGCTCAGGCTCCAGTCGACGTGATGGTCCAGGCCGTGGCGGTCGAGCACCTCGTGCACCCGCGCCTGCAGGCCCTCCGGGGTCGACTCGGTCGAGAAGCGGAAGTTGAAGTCGGCCACCAGCTCGCCGGGAATGACGTTGGTGGCGCCGGTGCCGGCGTTCAGGTTGGAGATCTGCCAGCTCGTCGGCGGGAAGTGGTCGTTGCCGGCGTCCCAGACGACGGCGGCGAGTTCGGCCAGCGCCGGCATCGCCAGGTGGATCGGGTTCTTCGCCAGATGCGGATAGGCGATGTGGCCCTGCACGCCGCGCACCGTCAGCCGGCCCGACATCGAGCCGCGCCGGCCGTTCTTGACCATGTCGCCCAGGCGCTCGACCGAGGTCGGCTCGCCGACGATGCAGGCGTCGAGCCGCTCGCCGCGGGCCTCCAGCCAGTCGCAGACCCGGACGGTGCCGTCGCGCGCGGGGCCCTCCTCGTCGCTGGTGAGCAGGAAGGCGATCGCACCGCGGTGGTCGGGGTGGGCGGCGACGAACTCGCGCACCGCCTCGACCATCGCCGCCAGCGAGGTCTTCATGTCGGCGCTGCCCCGGCCCCAGAGGCGGCCGTCGCGGTGCGTCGGCACGAAGGGGTCGGAGCTCCACAGCTCGACCGGGCCGGTGGGCACCACGTCGGTGTGGCCGGCGAAGACCAGCGTGGGGCCGTCGCCGCCCGTCCCGGAGCGCTTGGCCCAGAGGTTGCTGACGCGGAAGTCGTCCGGGCCGAAGGGCAGGTCGTGGCAGTCGAAGCCGAGCGGGCGCAGCTCGGCGGCGATCAGCGCCTGGCAGCCGGCGTCGTCGGGCGTGACCGAGCGGCGGGCGATGAGCTGCTCGAGCAGCGTGAGGGTGGGCAGGTGCATGGGCAAAGGCGGGTTCGGCGCGCGGGTGGGGCGTGTCAGCGCTTCTTCGCGGGGAAGGGCTGGGGCGTGATCGCGCCGGAGAGGCTGGCGCGGCCGGGCGGCGTCATGCCGGTCATCGGCATGCCGGGCATGGGCGCCATGCCGCCGGCGGGTCGGCGCGGCTCGGGCACGACATCGAGCTCGATCTCGGTGAAGGACGGGCCGACATCGGCCTCGGGCTCCTCCTCGACCGGGCGGCGGCCGCTGCCCATGTCGTTCTGCAGGCGCCAGAGCAGGTTGGTGGGCGAGTCGGCGTGGGAGACGCCCTCGTCGCGGGTGACCAGCCCCTCGGTGATCAGCCGGGCGATGTCCTGCTCGAAGGTCTGCGAGCCCTCGGCCATCAGCCGCTCCATCGCGTCCTTGACGCCGGAGAGGTTGCCCTGGTCGATCATCTCCGAGATGACCTGCGAGTTCAGCAGCACCTCGACGGCGGGCACCCGCCCGCCCTGGGTCGAGCGCAGCAGGCGCTGCGAGATGATGCCGCGCAGGCCCGCGGCCAGGTCCGACTGCAGCGCCTGGCGCGCCTCGGGCGCGTAGAACGACAGGATGCGGCCCAGCGCGTGGTAGCTGTTGTTGGCGTGCATCGTCGACAGCACCAGGTGGCCGGAGAGCGCATAAGAGAGCGCCGCGCTCATCGTCTCGCGGTCGCGGATCTCGCCGATGAAGATGCAGTCGGGCGCCTGGCGCATCGCGTTCTTCAGGCCGATCTGCAGCGACTGCACGTCGCGGCCGACCTCGCGCTGGTTGACGACCGACTTGTAGTTGGTGAACAGGAACTCGATCGGGTCCTCGATGGTCAGGATGTGCCCGGCGACCTGGCGGTTGCGGTGCTGGATCATCGAGGCCATCGTGGTGCTCTTGCCGGTGCCGGTGGCGCCGACCATCAGCACCAGCCCGCGCTTGGCCAGCGCGAGCGTCGCCAGGATGTCGGGCAGGCTGAGCGTCTCCAGCGCCGGGATCTCGGTCGGCATGAAGCGGAACACCCCGGCGATGGTGCCGCGCTGCTTGAAGGCCGACAGGCGGAAGGTGCCCACGCCGGCGATCGGCACGCCGACGTTGAGCTCGCCCGTCTCCTCGAGCTCCTCGAGCTGGCTGGCGCCCAGCACCTCGGTGAGCAGCTGGCGCGGCTGGTTGGTGCCCAGCGGCTCCTGCGTGAGCTGCAGGATCTGGCCGTGGATCTTGATCAGGACCGGCATGCTGGCCGAGAGGAACACGTCCGAGGCCCGCTTCTCGGCCATCAGCCGAAGGATGCGTTCCATGTTGCGGTTGCCGTTCATCGTGCGGATTCCCCCGTGTTCTTGTCTTGTGCGTGCCGGTCCGAGATCAGGCGGCGCGTCAGTCGCGCAGCAGGTCGTTGATGCTGGTCTTGGAGCGGGTCTGGGCGTCGACGCGCTTGACGATG
>JAUPTP010000314.1 GCA_030918015.1 Pseudomonadota bacterium | reverse complement strand
ACTGCTGTTCGACATGGACGGCACCCTGATCGACAGCATGCCGCTGCACGACCGCTCCTGGGCGGTCTGGCATGCCGAGCTCGGGCTGCCCTTCGACGACGCCGGCTTCTTCGCCGCCACCGCCGGGCGCACCAACCTCGAGATCCTGCGCGACCTCTTCCCCGCGCGCGACGAGGCGGAGCTGGAGCGCCTGGCCGAGCGCAAGGAGGCGATCTACCGCGAGATCGCGGTGCGCGAGCTCGGGCTGATCGCCGGCACCCGCGCGGTGCTGGCGCAGGCGCGCGAGCGCGGCCTGAAGCTGGCGATCTGCACCGCCGCGCCGCCGGCCAACATCGCGCTGGCCTGCGAGCGCTTCGGCCTGGGCGAGCTGGTCGACACCATCGCCAGCCCGGCCGACGGCCTGCGCGGCAAGCCGCACCCCGACATCTTCCTGGAAGCGGCCCGGCGCCTGGGCGTGGAGCCCGCGCGCTGCCTGGTCTTCGAGGATGCGCCGCTCGGCATCGAGGCGGCGCGGCGCGGCGGCATGGCCGCGGTCGCGCTGACGACCACGCTGCCGACTGACGCCTTCGCCGGATTCCCGAACGTCGTCGCGACGATCGCGGACTTCTCCGACTATTCCCTGCCCAACAGCCTGCCCAACAGCCTGGACCCCGAGACAAGCCATGCGTGAAGGTACTGACACCCTGACCCGGCGCGAGGACTACGTCGCGCCGAGCCACTGGATCCGCACGGTCGACCTGAGCTTCGACCTGGAGCCGGCCAAGACCCTGGTCATCAGCCGCATGCAGGTCGAGCCCAATGCCGACCGCCCCGGCCAGCCGCTGCGCCTGGACGGCGAGGACATCACGCTCACCCGCGTGCTGGTCAACGGCGAGAGCGTGTCCTTCCACTTCGAGGCGGGCCAGCTGGTGCTCGACAAGCTGCCGGCCGAGCCCTTCCAGCTCGAGATCCGCAACACCTGCGCGCCGGAGAAGAACACCCAGCTCAGCGGCCTCTACACCTCGGGCGGCGGCTTCTTCACCCAGTGCGAGGCCCAGGGCTTCCGCCGCATCACCTACTTTCCCGACCGTCCGGACGTGATGGCGGTGTTCCGCGTCACGCTCAAGGCCGACGCGAAGCGCTTCCCGATGCTGCTGTCCAACGGCAATCTGGTGGAGTCGGGCACGCTCGACAAGGGCCGCCACTTCGCGGTCTGGCACGACCCGCACCCCAAGCCCAGCTACCTGTTCGCGCTGGTGGCGGCCGATCTGGTCTGCCGCGAGCAGAAGATCCGCACCCGCTCCGGCCAGGACCACACCCTGCAGGTCTACGTGCGCGCCGGCGACCTGGACAAGACCGAGCACGCGATGAACTCGCTGATCGCGTCGATCGCCTGGGACGAGGCGCGCTTCGGCCTGAAGCTCGATCTCGAGCGCTTCATGATCGTCGCGGTCAGCGACTTCAACATGGGCGCAATGGAGAACAAGGGCCTGAACATCTTCAACACGAAGTTCGTGCTGGCCAGCCCCGCCACCGCCACCGACATCGACTTCGGCAATGTCGAGAGCGTGGTCGGCCACGAGTACTTCCACAACTGGACCGGCAACCGCATCACCTGCCGCGACTGGTTCCAGCTCAGCCTGAAGGAAGGCCTGACCGTCTACCGCGACCAGGAGTTCAGCCAGGACATGGCCGGCAGCCCCTCGGCGCGCGCGGTCAAGCGCATCGAGGATGTACGCGGCCTGCGCCAGACGCAGTTTCCCGAGGACGCCGGCCCGATGGCCCACCCGGTGCGCCCGGACAGCTACCAGGCGATCGACAACTTCTACACCGCCACCGTCTACGACAAGGGCGCCGAGGTGGTGCGGATGATGGCCACGCTGGTCGGCCGCGAGGGCTTCCGCCGCGGCATGGACCTGTATTTCGCGCGCCATGACGGCCAGGCCGTGACCTGCGACGACTTCGCGCAGGCCATCGCCGACGC
Organism: Pseudomonadota bacterium; assembly: GCA_030918015.1. Classification (GTDB taxonomy): domain Bacteria; phylum Pseudomonadota; class Gammaproteobacteria; order Burkholderiales; family Burkholderiaceae_C; genus Sphaerotilus. The sequence goes on along the minus strand of JAUPTP010000314.1, from coordinate 2,227 downwards.
CAACCCCGACAGCGCGCTGGCCACCCGGCTGGACGCCTTCAAGCGCTGGTACGCCCAGGCCGGCACGCCACGCCTGAAGGCCGCCGGCCGCTTCGACGCCGAGGCGCGCCGCTGGACGCTGACGCTGTCGCAGCACACCCCCGCCACGCCGGGCCAGACCGACAAGTGGCCCTTCGTGATCCCGGTGGCCATGGGCCTGCTGCAGGCCGACGGCACGCCGGTGGCCGGCTCGGAGCGGGTGCTGGTGCTGGACTCGGCGCAGCAGTCCTGGACCTTCGACGCGCTGGACGCCGCGCCGGTGGCCTCGCTGCTGCGCGGCTTCTCGGCGCCGGTCATCCTGGAATGGGAGGCCAGCGAGGCCGAGCTGTTCACGCTGCTCGGCCACGACACCGACGCCTTCAACCGCTGGGAGGCCGGCCAGCGCCTGGCGGTGACGCGCCTGCTCGGCGCGGTGCGCGCCGGCGCGCCGCTGGTGCTCGACGCCGCCTACCTCGACGCGATGCGCGCGGTGCTGCGCGACGCCGCGCTCGACTGCGCCTTCAAGGAGCTGGTGCTGACGCTGCCCAGCGAGGGCTATCTGGCCGAGCGCCTGGCCGAGGCCGGCGAGCCGGTCGATCCGCAGGCGATCCATGCCGCGCGCGAGGCGATGCGCGCGCAGCTCGCCCGCGACCTGCACGAGGACTGGGCCGCCCTCTGGGACGCCCACTCGAACACCGGCGGCTACCAGCCCGATCCGGTGTCGTGCGGCCGGCGCGCGCTGGCCAACCTGGCGCTGGCCAACCTGGTGCTCGATGCGGTCGCCCGCGAGGATGCGGTCTGGCAGGGCCGCGCGCTGCAGCGCTTCAAGGACGCGGGCAACATGACCGACCGCCTCGGCGCGCTGGCCGCGCTGGTGCACGGCCGCTCGCAGCTCGCCGCCAACGCGCTCGAGCGCTTCCACGCGATGTTCCGCAGCGAGGCGCTGGTGATCGACAAGTGGTTCGCGCTGCAGGCCGCCGCGCCCGAGCACGACGGCGAGGTCTTCACGCAGATCCGCTCGCTGGCGAAGCATCCGGACTACTCGCTGCGCAACCCCAACCGCGCGCGCAGCCTGCTGATGACGATGACCGCGCTCAACCCCGGCGCCTTCCACCGCGCCGACGGCAGCGCCTACGCCTTCTGGGCCGAGAAGGTGCGCGAGGTCGACGGCTTCAATCCGCAGCTGGCCTCGCGCCTGGCGCGGGCGCTGGACCGCTGGCGCGCGCTGGCCGAGCCCTACCGCACGCTGGCGCGCGCCGCCATCGAGCAGGTCGCCGCCAAGCCGGATCTGTCGCCCGATACCCGCGAAATCGTCACGCGCGCGCTGGCCGACTGAGGCCCGAGCGACCGGGCTTCAGGATGGCGCCCTCCGGAAACGGTAGGATCGCGCCCATCCTGAAACCTGCATGTAACCCGAACCTGACCCGATCGTCATGAGCAAGAGCATCAGTCTGACCCAGTACCTCGTCGAGCAGCAGCGCGAGCACGGCCACATTCCCGGCCAGCTGCGCCTGCTGATCGAGATCGTCGCGCGTGCCTGCAAGCGCATCGCGATCGCCGTCAACAAGGGCGCGCTGGGCGAGGTGCTGGGCAGCGCCGGCAGCGAGAACGTGCAGGGCGAGGTCCAGAAGAAGCTCGACATCATCTCCAACGAGGTGCTGATCGAGGCCAACGAGTGGGGCGGCCACCTCGCGGCGATGGCCTCGGAGGAGATGGACACCATCCACGTGGTGCCCAACCGCTATCCGCAGGGCGAGTACCTGCTGATGTTCGACCCGCTCGACGGCTCGTCCAACATCGACGTCAACGTCTCGATCGGCACCATCTTCTCGGTGCTGCGCAAGGTGAACAACACCCGCGGCGTCGCCGAGGACGACTTCATGCAGCCGGGCAAGCAGCAGGCCGCGGCCGGCTACTGCGTCTACGGCCCGCAGACCACGCTGGTGCTGACCGTCGGCCAGGGCGTGGCGATGTTCACCCTCGACCGCGAGACCGGCTCGTGGGTGCTGACGCAGGAAAACGTGCAGATCCCGGCCGACACGAAGGAATTCGCGATCAACATGTCGAACATGCGCCACTGGGCGCCGCCGGTCAAGCGCTACATCGACGAGTGCCTGGCCGGCAAGGAAGGCCCGCGCGACAAGGACTTCAACATGCGCTGGATCGCCTCGATGGTGGCCGACGTGCACCGCATCCTGACCCGTGGCGG
>JAUPTP010000313.1 GCA_030918015.1 Pseudomonadota bacterium | reverse complement strand
AGTTCGCTGTCCGGGCTGACCATTTCCGGCTCGACCCACAGGCCGAACTCCATGCCCAGCGCGTTGACATGCGCGATCAGCCCGCCCAGGCCGTCGGGGAACTTGTCCGCGTCCGGCCACCAGTCGCCGAGCGCGGCGCGGTCATGGTGGCGGCCGTGGAACCAGCCGTCGTCGAGCACGAAGCGCTCGATGCCCAGCGCGGCGGCCGCGGTGGCCATCGCCTTCACCGGGCCCGGATGCACGTCGAAGTAGACGCCCTCCCAGGTGTTGAGGTGCACCGGGCGCGGGCGCATCGCGCCGCCCGGCCAGTCCAGGCGGCGGCGCAGCTCGGCATGGAAGTTGGCCGCCAGGCCGTCGAGGCCCTCATCGGAGCAGCTGGCCACCAGCTCCGGCGTCGTGAGCGACTCGCCCGGCGTCAGCCGGCCCTCGCCCGGCGCCAGCCATTCGCCGAACTGCCACTGGTACTGGCCGTCATGCAGCCATTCGATCGTCTGCTGGTGGTTGCCCGACCAGGCCAGGTGCGCGCCGAAGACCCGTCCGGCCTGCGCGGTCGCGCCCGGCGTGGTGACCACCGCGCCGGGAAAGCAGTCGTGGCTGGTGCGCCCGCGCCGGCTCTCCCGGCGCCACAGGCTGCGGGTCAGCGGGTCGGTCTGCGGCAGGAACTCGTGCACATGCTGGCCGGCGAAGGAGCGCACCGCGTCGCAGCGGCCGGGCAGCGGCAGCGTGCCGGCGGCCAGCCACTGCAGGTCGAGCGCGGTGTCGCCGTCGTTGTGCAGCGTCGAGCGCAGCACCAGCACATCGCTGTCGGCGTCCAGCGCGATCGACAGGTCCAGGCGCAGCCGCGCCACCGCGTCGGTCAGGTGCAGCGTCAGCGCGCGCCCCGGCGCGGTCCACTCGACCGTGCAGCCGGTCCAGCCCTGCGCAAAGTCGCGGCCCTCGCGGTGCGCCAGCAGCGCGCTCTGGCCGAACCAGCCGGTGCCGAAGACCGGCGCCACCGTGAGCGGCAGGTCCTGGTCGAGCGCGAAGGACGGCAGCGCGCGGGTGTCGCGCAGCGCTGCGCCCGCATCGATCCCGTCGGGCAGGCGCGCGCCCCAGTGGCGCCACAGCGGTGCCTCGCCGGGCGCCAGTTCCAGAACGAGGCTGCTGCGGCGGCCGTGCAGGGTGATGAATTCGGTCATGTCGGATCGGGGGCGGAGTCGGTCGAGGAGGGGGCGGGGCTGTCGGTCGGCGCGCTGATCCGCCAGATCGCCAGCCCCCGAGGGGGCAGGGGCCGCTGTCCCAGCAGGGGCGCCGCGGCCGGGAGTGCCGACGCATCCAGGCTCCGGTCGGAGAAGTTGAAGGCCAGCAGCAGGCGGCCGGCGCGGCTCAGGCGCAGGCCCTCGGGCAGCGCCTGGGCGGCGAGTCCGGCCTCGGCCGCAGCGCCGGTGAACACCGCCTGCCAGCCGTCCGCATCCAGCCAGCCGGCGACGCAGCGCACCGGGCCACGGCGGGTGAGGGCGGGGCGGCCATCGGCGAAGGCGGCCAGCACCTCGGTGCCCTCGGCCAGGGCCAGGTCCTCGCGCCAGCGGGTGATCGGCACGCTCTGCCCGCCGATGACGACCGGCTCGGCGCAGCCCGGCGGCAGCGAGGCCACCCGCTGCACCTGCATGCCGGCCAGCGCCGTGAGCGGTCCCGGCGGCAGGCCGTGGCCGGTGGGCGAGTCGCCGGCCGGGAAGGCCAGGTGCGCCGACTTGCTGCCCGCGCGCGGGCCCAGCACGATCTGCGTGCCGCGCGCCGCGGCCGCCTCCAGCGAGGCCTGCAGCGCCGCGCCGATCTGCGGCTGCGCCGCCAGCACGATCAGCCGGTAGCCGGAGAGATCGGCATCGGCCGGCACCAGGTCCACATCCAGCCCCAGGCGGCGCAGGCCCTCGTAGGCGCGGAACTGCAGCTCCAGCGGGTTGAAGTCGGCGCCCTGCGGCTGGATCTGCAGCATCCAGATCGCGGCGTAGTCGAACACCATCGCCACCGGCGCCTGCACCGCCAGATGTGGCGGCCCGGCCTCGTCCAGGCCGAGCGCGGCCAGCTCGGCGCCGACCTGCGCGGCCTCGATCGCGCCCTGGTCCTCGCTGGCGTCGGGGCGCAGCAGGCCGGTGTGCATCTGTTCCTGCGCGAACGGCGCCTGACGCCAGCGGAAATAGCTCACCACCTCGGCGCCATGCGCGAAGGCCTGCCAGCTCCACAGCCGCACCATGCCGTCCTCGGGCGCGGGGTTCCAGTGCGCCCAGTTGACCGGGCCGGGCTGCTGCTCCATCACCCACCAGCGGCCCTGGTCCTGCGCGTCGCGGCACAGGCCACGGTAGAGGTCGTGGTGGAAGCCGGGAATGTCGGGGTGGCCGGTGCGGGCCCAGCGCGTCTTCTCCTCGGCCGAGAGGAAGAACATCTGCGTGAAGCCCAGCGGATAGCTGTCCCAGGTGGCGATGTCGAGGTCGGCGGCCACCTCGTGGTGGTCGAACTCGGTGAAGAAGCCCATGAAGTTGTGCGACACCGGCCGCCCGGGCGAGCGCTCGCGCAGGATCTCGACCTGCTCGCGGTTGAAGGCCCGCACCTCGCTGGAGGCGAAGCGGCGCCAGTCGAGCCGGTGCGCCGGGTGCGCCTCGGTGACGGTCAGCGCCGGCAGGTCGATCTCGTCGAACGAGCGGTAGACCTGGCTCCAGAAGACCGTGCCCCAGGCCGCGTTGAGCGCGTCGATCGTGGGGTAGCGCTCGGCCAGCCAGCGCCGGAAGCCCTGCCGGGCGGCGTCGGACAGGCTCAGCACCGTGTCATGGCAGCCGTACTCGTTGTCGGTCTGCCAGGCCACGACCGCCGGGTGGCGGCCGTAGCGCTCGGCCACCGCCCGGCTGATGCGGCGCGACTCGGCGCGGTAGCCCGCGTGCGAGAAGCAGTAGTGGCGCCGCGAGCCGAAGCCGCGCGGGCGGCCCTGCAGGTCGACGGCGACCAGGTCGGGCATCCGGTCGTGCAGCCACTTCGGCGGCGTCGCGGTGGGCGTGCACATCACCACGCCCAGGCCGGCGGCGTGCAGCGTCTCGACCGCCTCGTCCAGCCAGGCCCAGTCGAAGCGGCCCGGCTCGGGCTCGATGCGGCTCCAGGCGAATTCGGCGATGCGCACCACGCGGATGCCCATCGCGTGCATGCGCCGTGCGTCCTCGGCCCAGATCGAGCGGGGCCATTGTTCGGGGTAGTAGCAGACGCCGAGCTTCATGGTCAGGCGGCCTGCGGCAGCAGCCGGTCCGGATCGGCAATCGTGCGCGGCAGCGCCAGGCCCTGCTCGTCGAAGAGGTGCAGCGCCTCGGCCGGCAGGCTGACCGCCAGCCGGTGGCCGGCGGCGGCATGGGCGTGGCCCGGCGCCTTGGCCACGAAGCCCTCGGGCTCGCCGGCGCCGTCCAGGTAGAGGAAGGTCGACTCGCCCAGCCGCTCCTGCCACTGCAGCGGTCGGATGATGTGCTGCAGCCCCGCGCCGAGCACGACATGCTCAGGCCGCACGCCCAGCGTGACCGGCTGCCCCGCCACCAGCCGCGTGGCGTCGACCGCGGCAGTCACCACCTCGCCGCCGCTCTCCAGCCGCACGGTCGCCTGCGCGGGGCCGGCCTCGACCAGCCGGCCGCGCAGGAAGTTCATCTTCGGCGAGCCGATGAAGCCGGCGACGAAGAGATTGCGCGGGCGGTGGTAGAGCTCCAGCGGGCTGCCGCACTGCGCTACCGACCCGTCGCGCGCCACCGCCTCGCCGCTGTTGAGCAGCAGGATGCGGTCGGCCAGCGTCATCGCCTCGACCTGGTCATGGGTGACATAGACGGTGCTGGCCCGGCCGAAGTCGCGGTGCAGCTTGGCGATCTCGAAGCGGGTCTGCACCCGCAGCGCCGCGTCCAGGTTGGAGAGCGGCTCGTCGAAGAGGAACACGCCGGGCTCGCGCACGATCGCCCGGCCGATCGCCACCCGCTGGCGCTGGCCGCCCGAGAGCGCCTTGGGCTTGCGCTCGAGCAGGTGCTCGAGCTGCAGCACCTTGGCCGCGGCCGTCACCTTCTCGCGGATCACCGCCTTGTCCACCCGGGCCAGCCCCAGGCCGAAGGCCATGTTCTCGTAGACGGTCATGTGCGGGAACAGCGCGTAGGACTGGAACACCATCGCCACGCCGCGCTGCGCCGGCGCCACCTCGTTCATGCG
>JAUPTP010000312.1 GCA_030918015.1 Pseudomonadota bacterium | reverse complement strand
GTGCTCGCCCTGCTCGGCCAGCAGCAGGCACAGGCCGGCGCCGTCGTAGCGCAGATCGCTGGCCTGCAGCCGCGCCGGCCGGGCCGAGGGCCGGGTCGAGCAGGTCCAGACCGCGATCCGCCCTGCAGCCTGCAGCTCGTCGGCCAGGATGGCGCCCTGCGGATCGTCGATGTTGATGACCGCCGCGCGCAGGCCCGGCCAGTCGAACAGCGCCCGCTTGGCCTGCCAGTAGGCGGCCATGCTGCCGTGGTAGTCGAGGTGATCGGGCGTGAAGTTGGTGAACAGCGCCACGTCGATGTGCACCGCGTCGAGCCGGTGCTCGGTCACGCCGATCGACGAGGCCTCCATCGCGCAGGCCGCGAAGCCCCGGGCGGCGAAGTCGCGCAGCGCGCGCTGCAGCGTGACCGGATCGGGCGTGGTCAGGCCGGTCGAGATCACCCGGGCCTCGGGCGCGACCCGGCTGGGCGGCTCGCCCACGCCCAGCGTGCCCACGACGCCGCAGCGCCGGCCCGCCAGGCTGAGCGCCTGCGCCAGCCACCAGGCGGTGGAGGTCTTGCCGTTGGTGCCGGTGGTGGCGACCACGTCGAGCTGCCGGCTCGGGTGGCCATGCCAGGCCGCGGCCAGCGCCGCGGTGCGGGCCTTCAGTCCCGGCATCGCGGCGATGCGCTCGTCGGTGAACCCGAAGGCCTCGACGCCCTCGGCCTCCACCAGACAGGCCGCGGCCCCGGCAGCCAGCGCGGCGGGCACATGCCCGCGACCGTCCTGCGCCGCCCCCGGCCAGGCGATGAACACATCCCCCGGCATGACCTGCCGGCTGTCGGTGCGCAGCCGCGCCTGCGCAGCGACCAGACGCAGCCAGGCCAGCGCCTCGTCGACCTCTCGGAAAAGCGTCGGGCCCATCAGAACGATTCCTCCTCGGCCTTGGCGGCCTGTGAACGGGCGATGATCTGCGGCGTGACCTCGCGGTCCGGCGGCACCCCCATCACGCGCAGCGTCTGCTGCACCACCTGGCTGAAGACCGGCGCGGCGACATCGCCACCGAAGTAGCGGCCGTTGCTCGGCTCGTCGACCATCACCGCCACGACGATGCGCGGCGCCTTCAGCGGCGCCAGGCCGACGAACCAGGCGCGGTACTTGTTGCCGGCATAGCCCTTGCCCTCCTGCTTGTGCGCGGTGCCGGTCTTGCCGCCGACCGAGTAGCCCAGCGCCTGCGCCTTGGGCGCGGTGCCGCCGTCGCCGGCCGCCATGCCCAGCATCTTGCGCACCGACAGGGCCACCTCGGGCCGGAAGATCTGCACGCCCTCGACGGGGGCGGGCTGCTTCTGCAGCGTGACCGGCACGATCTGCCCGTCGCGGGCGAACACCGTGTAGGCATGCGCCAGCTGGAACAGCGAGGCCGACAGGCCGTAGCCGTAGCTCATCGTCGCCTGCTCGATCGGGCGCCAGCTCTTGTAGGGCCGCAGCCGGCCCGAGGCCAGCCCCGGAAACTCCATCTCCGGCTTCAGCCCGAAGCCGACCGAGCGATAGAGCTCCCACATCTCGCGCGGCTGCATCTGCATCGCCAGCTTGACGGTGCCGACATTGCTCGACTTCTGGATCACCTGCTCGACGGTGAGCGCGCCGTGCGGATGCGAGTCGCGGATCGTCGAGCCGGTGATGGTGATGCTGCCCGGCGCGGTCTGGATGATCGTCTCGGGCTTGACCCGCCCGGTCTGGATCGCCTGCGCGGCGATGAAGGGCTTCATCGTCGATCCCGGCTCGAAGGTGTCGGTCAGCGCCCGGTTGCGCAGGTTCTCGCCGATGCGGGTGCTGCGGTCGCCCGGCTTGTAGGACGGATAGTTGACCAGCGCCAGCACCTCGCCGGTGCGCACGTCCAGCACCACCGCGCTGCCCGCCTTGGCGTTGTGCTGCGACACCGCCTCGCGCAGGCGCTGGTAGGCGACGAACTGCACCTTGTTGTCGATCGACAGCGCGATGTCCTGGCCGTCCTCGGGCTCGATGATCTCGCCGATGTCCTCGACGACGCGGCCCAGGCGGTCGCGCACCACGCTGCGGCTGCCCTTGCGGCCCTCGAGCCGCTTCTGGAAGGCCAGCTCGACGCCTTCCTGCCCGCGCTCCTCGAGGTTGGTGAAGCCCACCACATGCGCCGCGGCCTCGCCCTCCGGGTACTCGCGCCGGTACTCGCGCTGCAGGAAGACGCCCTTGACCTTCATTTCGCGGATGCGGGTGGCCGTCGCGTCGTCGACCAGACGGCGCAGCCAGACGAAGTTGCCGCCCTCGCGGGCCTTGGCGGTCAGATCGGCCGGCGGGAGATCGACCAGGCGGGCCAGCTCGGTCAGCTGCGCCGGCGTGGCCTGGAAATCCTTCGGGATCATCCAGACCGAGGGCGCCGGCACGCTGGCGGCCAGCACCTCGCCGTTGCGGTCGGTGATGCGCCCGCGGCTGGCCTGCAGCTCGAAGGTGCGCTGGTAGCGGCTCTCGCCCTGGGCCTGGAAGAACTCCTTGTCGATCACCTGCACGTACAGCGCCCGCCCGAACAGCAGCGAGAAGCTCAGGCCGAGCGTGATCAGCACCAGGCGCGAGCGCCAGATCGGCGTCTTGGCGGTGAGCAGCGGGCTGGAGGCATACCTCGCGCCGCTGTGTCCGGGCTGCGCCTGACCGCGCGGCGCCATGCGCTCGCGCAGGCGCTCGATCCAGCCGGCGCTCACGGCCGCACGCCCGAGGCAGTCGCCTCGAGATACTGGGTCACCGCGGGCGTGGCCACATTCATGCCGAGCCGCTCGCGCGCGACCAGATCGACGCGCACATGGGTGGCCTCGGTGCGCAGCTGCAGGCGCAGCTTCTCGGCCTCCTGCTCGAGGCGACGGGCCTCGTTGCGCTCGCGCTCGAGCTGCACGAACTGGCGGCGCGACTCGTACGAGACATGCACCAGGTACAGCGCGCTGGCCACGACCGCCAGCAGCAGCACGATGTTCAGCCGGGTCATGCGCGCCTCCGGGAGAACGGCGCCGACGCCACCGGCAGCGGCACCGCGGTGCGCGCCGCCACCCGCAGGATGGCCGAGCGCGAGCGCGCGTTGGCCTCGATCTCGGCCTCCGAGGGCTTGATGCGGGCGATCTCCTCGAGCAGCGCCGGCTTCGGTGTGGCGAAGGGCACGCGCCGGTCGAACTCCTCGCGGGCATGGCGCTGGATGAAGTTCTTGACGATGCGGTCTTCCAGCGAGTGGAAGCTGATGATGGCCAGCCGTCCGCCCGGCGCCAGCGCGGCCAGCGAGGCCTCCAGCGCCTGCTCGAGCTCGTCGAGCTCGCCGTTGACCAGGATGCGCAGCGCCTGGAAGGTGCGGGTGGCCGGGTCCTGGCCACGCTCGCGGGTGCGCACCACGGTGGCGGCCAGCGCGGCCAGCTCGGAGGTGCGCGCCAGCGGCTGGCCGGCCTCGCGCCGCGCCACGATCGCGCGCGCCAGCGGGCCGGCGAAGCGCTCCTCGCCGTAGACGCGGATCACCTCGGCGATGCGCTCGAAGGGCGCGGTGGCCAGAAAGTCGGCCGCGCTCTGGCCGCGCGTCGGGTCCATGCGCATGTCGAGCGGCCCGTCGTGGCGGAAGCTGAAGCCCCGCGCCGGGTCGTCGATCTGCGGCGAGGACACGCCGATGTCGAGCAGGAGGCCGTCGACCTGCGCCACGCCATGCGCGGCCATCACCTCGGGATAGTCGGCGAAGCGGGTGTGGTCGATCGAGAAGCGCGCGTCGTCGATGCGGGCGGCGCCCTCGCGGGCATGGGCGAGGGCCTCGGGGTCGCGGTCGATCGCCATCAGCCGCCCGCCCGGCGCCAGGCGCGACAGGATCAGGCGCGAGTGCCCGCCGCGGCCGAAGGTGCCGTCGATGTAGGTGCCGTCGGGGCGGTGCAGCAGCGCATCGACCGCCTCGTGGAGCAGCACGGTGATGTGCTGCCGGATGGGTGCTTCGGCAGGAACGGCCATGGGGGAAGAAGTCAGAAGCTGAGGTCCTGCAATCCGGCCGGCATCGGCTGCTGCAGGAGCGCGGCCTCGGCGGCCGCGTGGCGTTGCGCAGTCGGGCGCAAGAAACGTTGGCATCGACCCGCTGAAAGCGGCAGGACCACCGGACGCGCCTGGGACGTTTCCCCGGTCAATCGGGGAAAGAGCGTCAGGCCGCCTTCGGGATGGCGGATGATCGTGAACTGA
>JAUPTP010000311.1 GCA_030918015.1 Pseudomonadota bacterium | reverse complement strand
CCAGCGCCTGCGCCGGCTCCTGCGGCAGCATCGCCAGGCGGTGTCCCCAGAGCGGCTGGCGTTGTGCCGGCCGGTCGGCCGCGCTGGCCCGACCCTCGATCACCACCTGGCCGACCGCCTGAAGACCCGGCGGCAGCGTGCCCATGATCGCCTGCGCCAGCAGCGACTTGCCCGCGCCGCTCTCGCCCAGCAGCACCAGCGCCTCGCCGGCCTGCAGCGCCAGCGACAGCGGCCGCAGCAGCACCCGGGCACCGGCGCGCACCGTCAGGTCCTCGACCCGCAGCAGGGCCTCGCTCGATGTCGTGCTCATGCGCCCGTCTCCTCGTCGCCGACCAGCAGCATCATGCCCAGCACCGTCAGCATCAGCACCGCCACCGGCGCGGCGATCAGCCAGGGCGCCTCATGCCAGTGCGGCAGCGCCTCGGTCATCATCAGGCCGAGCTCGGGCGCCGGCGGCTGCACGCCGACGCTGATGAAGCCCAGTGCCGCCAGGCCCAGCACCGCCTGCGCCGCCCCGAAGGCCAGCAGCGCGCCGAGCTGCGGCGCCAGCGCCGGCAGCAGATGACGCCGCAGCAGATGCAGCGGCCCGAAGCCCAGCAGCCGCGCCGCCTGCACCGCATCGCCCGCCAGCACCGGGCGGCTGACGCTGCGGCTGACCCGGAAATGCTCGACCCACATCACCAGCGCCAGGCCCAGCGCCAGCATCTCCTTGCGACCGGGCAGGATGGCCGCGCACAGCACCACCAGCAGCAGACCGGGAATCGACATCGCCGCATCGGCCAGCAGCACCAGCGCGCGCTCGGCCCGCCCGCCCTGCCAGGCCGCCAGCAGCCCCAGCAGCACGCCCGGCACCGCCGCCGCCAGCGTCGCCAGCAGCGCCACGCCCAGCGACAGCCGGGTCGCCTCGGCCAGCCGGGCCAGCACGCTGCGTCCGAGCAGATCGGTGCCCAGCGGATGCGCCGCGCCCGGCGGCTGCAGGCTGGCCGAGAGGTCCTGCAGCGCCCCGTCGATGCCGATCAGCGCCGGCCCCGCCAGCCCGAACAGCGCCACCAGCGCCAGCAGCAGTCCGCCCGCACCGCGCTTCATGCGCCCTCCCCGGCCTGCGGCGCACGCCGGCGCGGATCGGCAGCGACCGAGGCGGCATCCGTCAGCAGGTTGAAGAGCACGAACATCAGCCCCATGCACAGCGCGGTGCCCTGGATCATCGGCACGTCGCGCGCGAAGACCGCATGCACCAGCGCATGCCCGATGCCCGGCCAGGCGAACAGCGACTCCACCACCACCGCGCCCTCGACCAGAAAGACCGCCTGCACGCCCAGCCAGGCCAGCACCGGCAGCGCCACATGGCGCAGGCCGTGATGCCGCAGCGCCTGGGACTCGTTCAGGCCCTTCATCCGCGCGAAGGCCCAGGCGTCGGACGCCAGAAAGCCGCGCAGCGCCTGGCGGGTGATGCGCGCCAGGCCCGCGGCCAGCCCGGCCGCCAGCGTAGCCGCCGGCAGCAGCAGGCTGGCCGGGCCCTGGTCACCGGCCACCGGCAGCGCGCCGGTGCCCACCGCCACCCCCAGCATCAGCAGCACCGCCAGCAGGAAGCTCGGCATCACCCGCAGCAGGACCGCCAGCGCCAGCGTCAGCCGGTCGATCGCCCCGCCCGGACGCAGCCCGGCGCGCAGGCCCAGCAGCAGCCCGATCGGCAACGCCAGTGCCAGCGCCGCGCCGGACAGCTGCAGCGTGGCGCCGAGCTGGTGCACCAGCTCCTCCAGCACCGGCGCGCCCGTCACCAGCGAGCGGCCCAGGTCCAGGCTCAGCAGATCCAGCCACCAGCCCGGCAGCACCTGCCACAGCGAGCGGTCCAGCCCCAGCTCGGCGCGAACCGCATCGGCCGCGGCGTTGTCGACCCGATCGAAGCCGTAGCGCCCGGCCGCCACCCGCAGCGCCATGTCGCCCGGCAGCGCACGCATCATCAGCAGGCACAGCGTGCCCACGCCCAGCGCCAGCACCAGCGCCTGCATCAGGCGACGCAGCAGCAGCTCGAGCCCCCTCATGCCCGCCACCGCATCGCATCCAGCCGATAGGACAGCTCCAGCGGATCGAGCGTCACCCCGTCGACCCGCGCGCCGACCGCCAGCTGCTGGCGGTACCAGCTGACCGGGATGACCGGCAGCTCGTCCTGCAGCACCGCCACCACCCGGCGGCGCAGCTCGGCCACGCGCGGCGCCTCCGACCCGAGCCGGGCCAGGGTGTCGAGCGCGATGCCGACATCGGCATGCTGCCAGCCCATCGCCCCCCAGTCGCCGCCGCCCGGACCGAAGTCCTGGCGCAGCGTGCCGACCGGATCGGGCGTGCTGGCGTAGTTGCGCGCGCCCAGGCCGATCTGCAGCCGCCCGTCGCGGTGGCCCAGCGGAATGTCGCCGGCATTGCCGACCGAGACCTCCAGCGCAATCCCGGCCTGGCGCCACTGCGCCTGCAGCGCGGTGGCCAGCGCCGGCAGCTCCGGCCGGTCCGGAAAGGTGCGCAGCTGCAGCGCCAGCGCCTGGCCGCGTGCATCCTGCAGCCGGCCGTCGGCGCCACGCCGCCAGCCGGCCTGGGCCAGCAACTGCTGCGCGGCGGCCGGATCGTGGCGCAGCGGTGCCAGCGAGGGGTCATGCCAGTCGCCCAGCGAAGGCGGCAGCAGCTGGGTAGCGGCCAGCGCCGGATCGCGCAGCAGCGCCCGCGCGATGCCGGCGCGATCGACCAGCAGGCTCAGCGCCCGGCGCACCCGCACATCGGCCAGCGCCGGCAGCCCGGCATTGAGCTTCAGGAAAACCGTGCGCGGCAGCATCACCGACTGCACCCGCAGCGCCGGGCGCTGGCGCAGACGCTGCAGGCTGGCCGGATCGAGGCCGTAGGCCAGATCGGCCTGGCCGCTTTCGATCATCAGCGCCCGGGTCTCGGCGCGGCCGGCGGCCAGATAGGCCACCCGACGGATCTGCGGCAGCGGCCCGCCGTTCCAGCCCTCGAACACCACCGTCTCGGCCTGCTGCGGCGGCTGCAGCCGGGTCAGGCGATAGGGCCCGCTGCCGATCAGCGCCTGCACCCGGCCGGCGGCATCGAAGGCGGCCGGCGCCAGCACCAGCGTGCTCGGATGCGCCAGCAGCGCCGGCAGCGCCGCATGGCGCTCCTTCAGGCGGATGCGCAGCGTGGCGTCGCCCTCCGTCTCCATCGCCAGGATCGGTGCATTCGACAGCAGCCCCGGCGCCACCCGCGCCGGCTGCAGGCTGCGCAGCACCGCCGCCGCATTCACCGGCGAGCCGTCATGGAAGCGCGCGCCCGGGCGCAGCTCGAAGCGCCAGGTCAGCCCATCGGCGGCGGCCTGCCAGCGCACCGCCAGCGCCGGCCGGAGGGCGCCGCGATCATCGGCGCCCACCAGCGTCTCGGCCACCTGCAGCCGCGAGAAGACAAAGCCGCTCTGCGCCGGCTGCAGGCCGGTGATCTCCCAGGGGCCGACGATCTGCAGCGGTCGCTCGTCGGCCGCCAGCGCAGGCGTGAAAGGCAACAGGCCGGCCAGCGCCAGCAGGCCGCGGCGCCGGGCAGACACCGGCGCGACAGGGAACAGGGACATCGGCAAGAGCCGCGGGCGGGCGCGGTGAATGGTTCTCGATTGCTAATGATATTTCATTACCAATCAAACCGGATCCATCCGAGAGGATTCAGCGCAGTCGGCGCAGCAGCCGTACAGCGTCAGATCGTGGTCCTCGACCGAGAAGCCCGGCGGGGCCAGCCGGGACAGGTCGCCCGGGCAGGCGTGCACGTCGAAGACGCGCTGGCAGCGCCGGCACTGGAAATGGTGATGGTGGCGACGGCTGACCGGCTCGTAGCGTGGGTTCTCGCCCGGCAGTTGAACCACGGTCAGCACGCCATCATCGACCAAAGCCTTGAGATTGCGGTAGACCGTGGCGATGCCCAGGCCAGGCGCAAGCGGCTGAGCCTGGTCAAGCACCTCTTGAGGCAACAGCGGCCGGCAGGCAGCCTCGATCGCACCGCGGATGGCGCTGCGTTGACGGGTATTGCGTTCCATGAGGCAAGGGTAGCCGATCAGTTCCCCCAGCCTCGCGGCCATCACATCCTGACGTTCAACGCCAGCGTGGCAGAGCGAGGTGCCCCCGGCGAGAACATCGCCTGCGCACTGCCTGCGGGCCAGAAAAAGCTGTCATACCAGGCATAGGC
>JAUPTP010000310.1 GCA_030918015.1 Pseudomonadota bacterium | reverse complement strand
GTCATCGAGCCCGCCGGCACCAAGGCGCTGTACTTCGTCGCACGCGGCGACGGCAGCAGCCAGTTCAGCGAGACGCTGGACGACCATAATCGGGCGGTCGCCCGCTACCAGCGCGGCGGCGCCAACCGCTGAGCGAGGCCGCCGACGGCCTCATCCTCGTTTTTCCGCCTTCTCTCCCCGATTCCCTCCGATGTCGCAGCGCTCTTCCGTTTCCCCGGCCGTGGCCGACTGTTCCGGCCTGGCCACACCGCGCGGGCGCTTCGTCACCATCGAGGGCATCGACGGCGCGGGCAAGTCGACCCAGGTCGAGCGCATCGCCGCGCGCTGGCGCGAGGCGGGCCTGGAGGTGGTGCGCACCCGCGAGCCCGGTGGCACGCCGCTGGCCGAGCGGCTGCGCGAGCTGGTGCTGCACCAGCCGATGGACACGCTGACCGAGACGCTGCTGGTCTTCGCCGCGCGGCGCGACCACCTGCGCGAGGTGGTGGAGCCGGCGCTGGCGCGCGGCGCGGTGGTGCTGTGCGACCGCTTCACCGACGCGACCTTCGCCTACCAGGGCGGCGGGCGCGGCTTCGACCGGGCGGTGCTGGCGCAGCTCGAGGACTGGGTGCAGCAGGGCCGCCAGCCCGATCTGACCTTCTGGTTCGATCTCGCCCCGGAGATCGCCGCGCGCCGCCGTGCCGCCGCCCGCGCGCCCGACCGCTTCGAGAGCGAGGACATCGATTTCTTCACCGCGGTGCGCGCCGGCTACGCGCGCCGCTTCGATGCCACGCCGCAGCGTGTGGCCCGCATCGATGCCGAAGTCGGCCCCGAGGCGGTGGCCGCGCAGATCGACGCCGCGCTGGAGGCGCGCGGGTGGTGAGCGCCGGCCTGCATCCCTGGCTGCGCGCGCCGCTGCAGCAGGCGCTGGCGACCCGCCACGCCCATGCGCTGCTGGTGCACGGCGCGCAGGACCGCGGTCCGCTGGACTTCTCGATCGCGCTGGCGCAGGCCTGGCTGTGCGAGACGCCCCGGCACGAGCGCGAGCACGGTCTGGCCTGCGGGCGCTGCGGCGGCTGCCATCTGGTGGCCGAGCGCTCGCACCCGGACCTGCGCCTGCTGGTGCCCGAGTCGCTGCGCGAGGCCGCCGGCCTGCCCGCCGACGAGGCCGGCGAGGGCAGCTCGAAGACCCGCAAGCCCAGCCGCGAGATCAAGGTCGACGCGGTGCGCGCCGCGCTCGAGTTCGTGAGCCTGACGCCCTCGCGCGCGCCGCTGAAGGTGCTGCTGATCCATCCGGCCGAGGAGATGAACGCGGTGGCGGCCAACGCGCTGCTCAAGACGCTGGAGGAGCCGCCCGGGCCGATGCGCTTCGTGCTGGGCTGCGGCGCGCCGCAGGCGCTGCTGCCGACCATCCGCAGCCGCTGCCAGATGCTCGCGCTGCCGCGCCCGCCGCGCGAGCCGGCGCAGGCCTGGCTGCAGGCGCAAGGGCTGCAGGACGCGGCGATCGTGCTCGATGCCTGCGGCGGCGAGCCGCTGCGCGCGCTCGAGCAGGCCCGCGAGGGCCGCGATGCCGAGGCCTGGCGGCGCTTTCCGGCGCAGGTGATGCAGGGCGACAGCGCCGCGCTGGCCGGCTGGCCGCTGCCGGTGCTGATCGAGGCGCTGCAGCGCCTGTGCGAGGACCGCATGCGCCAGACGCTGGGCCTGCCGGCGCGGTCCTTCCCGCAGCTCGAGGCGCCGCGCGGCGCGGTGCCGGCCGAGCGGCTGATCGCCACACTCACCGAAACGGCCGCCTGGCTCAGGGCACGAGCCCGCCATGCCGATCACCCGTGGAGCGCACCGCTGGCGGTCGAGGCCCTGATCCAGCGCACCCGCGCGGCGCTGGCGGCCCGACCGACCTCGATGCCTTCGCCCTGACCCCTCAAGCTCCGACACCACAACGACCGACATGAGCAGCGAATTCAACTCCCGGACCGATTCACGGACCGGCATGATGCCCCTCCAGTCCGCCAGCGGCGTGCCCGTGGCGCCGCCGCCGCCCCGTCCGAGCGTCATCCAGCTGGTGTTCAAGGAGAAGGGGGCGCTCTACGCGGCCTACATTCCGCTCTTCGCTGAAGGCGGGCTCTTCGTCCCGACCACCCGCGACTACCGGCTGGGCGATGACGTCTACCTGCTGCTGACCCTGCCCGAGGACCCGCAGCGCTATCCGGTGGCCGGCAAGGTGGCCTGGATCACGCCGCCCAATGCCTCGGGCGGACGCACCCAGGGCGTGGGCGTGCGCTTCCCCGTCGACGAGAAGACGCGGGTGCTGCGCGTGCGCATCGAGGAGATCCTGGGCACCGCGATCCATTCGTCCAAGCCGACGCAGACCATCTGACCTTCGATTCCATGTTCATCGACACCCACTGCCACCTGACCTTCCCCGAACTGCGCGAGCGCTGGGACGACATCCGCGCGGCCATGAGCGCGGCGCAGGTGGAGCGCGCGATCGTCATCTGCACGACGATCGAGGAGTTCGACACCGTGCACACGCTGGCCGCGCAGCACGACTTTCTCTGGTGCACCGTCGGCGTCCATCCGGACAACGAGGATGTCCATGAGCCCGACGTGGCCGAGCTGGTGCGCCTGGGCCGGCGCGACCGGGTGGTGGCGGTGGGCGAGTGCGGCCTGGACTACTACCGCCTGGGCGAGCGCACCGTGGCCGACATGCAATGGCAGCGCGAACGCCTGCGCACCCATGTGCGTGCGGCGCGCGAGCTGGGCCGCCCGCTGGTGATCCACACCCGCAGCGCCGCCGAGGACACGCTGCGCCTCCTGCGCGAGGAGAACGCGGCCGAGGTCGGCGGCGTCTTCCACTGCTTCACCGAGACCCTTGAGGTCGCCCGCGCGGCGCTGGACCTGAACTTCTCGATCTCCTTCTCGGGCATCCTGACCTTCAAGAACGCCGCCTACCTGCGCGAGATTGCCGCGCTGGTGCCGCTGGAGCGCTGCCTGATCGAGACCGACAGCCCCTATCTGGCACCGGCGCCGCACCGCGGCAAGCTCAACACCCCGGCGCTGGTGCCCTTCGTGGCCCGGCAGCTCGCCGAGATCAAGGGGCTGGAGCTGGAGACGGTCGCGCGCACGACCTGGGACAACGCCTCGCGGATGTTCTCGCTGCCGGCCTGACTCGTCCCATGGCGCTGAAACACTTCTTTGAAGTGTTACGCCGGCGTACATCTGCAGATGAGCAGTCGTGAAAACTGGTACTTGAGGTCGTTTTCTCTCCCGGGGACAGTGTGCGCACGACAACACACCGACCTGCCCTGGAGGACCGAAGCGCATGCTGACCGACGACCACCTGAAGACGATCATGCCGCAGATGCCGGCCGAGCGGCGAACCCGCTTCCTGCCGGCGATCAACCAGACGCTGCAGGTCTACAGCATCAACACCCCGCGCCGCGCTGCGGCGTTTCTTGGCCAGGTGGCCCACGAGTCGGGGCAGTTCCGCTACATGGAGGAACTCTGGGGGCCGACCGCGCAGCAAAAGCGCTACGAGCCGCCCACCGACCTGGCCCGGCAACTGGGCAACGTGCAGCCGGGCGACGGACTGCGCTACCGCGGTCGCGGGCCGATCCAGGTCACCGGACGCGCCAACTACCAGCGCTACGGCAAGCTGCTCCAGCTCGATCTGGTGGCGCAGCCCGATCTTGCCGCGACACCGGCGGTGGGCCTGTCGATCGCGGGTCTGTACTGGAGCAGCCTGGGGCTCAATGCCCTGGCCGAGAAGCTCGATGACCGCGAGATCACCCGGCGCATCAATGGCGGCTTCAACGGCCTGGCCGAGCGCGTGGCCTTGAGCGAGCGGGCCCGTGCCGTGCTGTGTCTGGCGGATTTCAGCGTGGCGCCGCGCTCACGGGGCGCGACCCGCACCGAGTCCCTGGAAGGCTATGCCCGGCCGGTGCGCATTCCCCGCCTTCCCTTGCCGCGCGGCCACGTCGGCGAGTCGATCCAGGGCCAGGGCGCGTCCCTGGAGGCGTCGGCGCTCTGAGGCCACGGCTGACGCGCTTCAGGCGCTCAGCAACCGCTTGACCAGCTCCGGCGTCGTGGCCGCCTCGTACTTGCGCATCAAGCGGGCGCGGTAGACATCGACCGTGCGCGGGCTGATGCCCAGGCGCCGTCCGATCAGCTTGCTGGTCAGCCCCTCGACCAGCAGCGCGGCGATCTCGCGCTCGCGCGGCGTCAGGTCGGTCTGGATGCTGCGCTTCTCCGACAG
>JAUPTP010000309.1 GCA_030918015.1 Pseudomonadota bacterium | reverse complement strand
ATGGAACTGCCGGCCGCTGGAGAGCTCGACCGGCAGCGGCGTGGCCAGCGGCGAGCGGAAACGGTCGACCAGCGCCGCCACCGTGGTGCCGAACAGCGACGAGATGGTGTGCATGCGCAGCGCCGCGCCCGACAGGCCGAGCTGCTCGAGCGCGCCGCGGTTGGCGCCGACGAGCTTGCCGTCCTGGCTCACCGCCAGGATGCCCTCCATCAGCGTGCCGATGAACTCGACCCGGCTGTGAAAGTGCAGCCGCATGACGTTGCGGTAGTCGTCGGTCAGCCAGTGGTTCTCGATCATGCGCGCGCTCATCTTCACCAGGCCCATCGTGTGCTGGTGGTAGCTGCGCTGGTCGCCGGAGACATCGAGCACGCCCAGGATGTTGCCGCGCGGATCGAGGATGGGCGCGGCCGAGCAGGTCAGGAAATGGTTGGCATGCATGTAGTGCTCGTCGGCATGCACGAGCGTGGGCGACTCCTCGATCAGCGCGGTGCCCACCGCGTTGGTGCCCTTGGCCTGCTCGGACCAGTTCACGCCGGGCTGCAGCGCCACCTTGGAGGCGCGGGTCAGGAAGTCCTGATCGCCGATCGAGTGCAGGATCGTGCCGGTGGCGTCGCACAGCAGCACCATCGACTCGCTGTTGACGATCTGCTCGTAGAGCATCTCCATGACCGGCGCGGCGTGGGCGTACAGGCGCTGGTTGCGCTCGCGCACCACGCCCAGGTCGGAGCGCCCCAGCGGCGAGTAGTCCAGCCGCTCGATGCGCGACAGGCCGAACGCGGCGCAGCGCTTGTGCGACTGGTCGATCTTGTGGACATGCTCGTTGTTCAGCGGCAGGGCCGAGGCGATCGGTCGGCGCAGATCGTTGCCGCTGCCGCCGGGCCGCATCCGCAGGCCTGCGGACGCCGGTGTGTAAGGGCCTGCCATGCTGTCTCCTGATCTTGTCTCGTGTGGGGGCTCGGGACGCCATTGTCGCGCGATCCCCCCGAAGGGTCGAAGTGTTCGCCATCCCAGCGAACACCGCGATCCGGGTTGTCATCAATTCGCACACACGCCCCGTCCACATGTCACAGGCCGCGGGAAATCACCATGATGGCGCGCAAATCGGAAGCAACCGGACCACTCCAGATCCGGACAGACCCTGGTTTTGCACCCGCATCAGCACCTGTTTTCAGGCTTGGCACAGTGATTGCAGAAACGATGCCAACCCGAACAATGGTGCGCCAGCGCACCGCATCCAACTCAACCGGAGACACGAAATGGCACGTGGCACCTTCTTCCGCGCAGCGATCCTGGCTGCCTTCGCGACCCTCGCCGGCCAGGCCCTGGCCCACGGCGACGTGACCCCGCAGTCGGTCGACACCTCGGCGCTGCCGCCGCTGGGCACCGAGTGGCGCGCGGAGAACCCCTACCGCAAGAACGACAAGGCCATCGAGGTCGGTGCCTCGGCCTACACGCAGAACTGCGCCCGCTGCCACGGCCTGGAAGCCATCTCCGGCGGCATCGCGCCCGATCTGCGCAAGCTCGACAACGACTGCGCCAACATCAAGGCCCCGGCCCGCCAGGCGGCCTGCGTGCGCGAGGTCGACGAGTACTTCCTCACCAGCATCCGCAACGGCAAGGTGCGCAACGGCGCCGTCTACATGCCGCCGTTCGAGGGCACCTTCAACCAGGAAGCCATGTGGGCGATCAAGGCCTATCTGGAAACCCGCCGCGAAAAGCCGATGCCCTGATTCGCCGGTCATCCGCGGGTCGCAGGCCACCTTCGACCCGTCCAGCCTGGCGGCACAATCGGCGCCGGCCGCCACCCTCGGGTGCCGGCCGGCGTTTTCCATTGCGACAACCCCGACACCGATCCGGAGACAACACACCATGACCGCACGAGACGAACGCGACCCCAGCCCCGCCCGCCGACGCCTGATCGCCGCGGCCCCCGCGCTGGCCCTGGGCACGCTGCTGGGGGTGGGCGGCCCGGCGCGCGCGCAGGAGGAGAAGAGCGCGCTCACCCGCATCCGCGAACGCGGCCATCTGGTCGTCGGGATCTACCATGACCTGCCCCCCTTCCATGTCAAGGGCCAGGGCATCGACATGGAGCTGGCGCAGGCGCTGGCCCAGGGCCTGGGCGTGCGGCTCTCCGCCCTGCCGTTCAATGCGGCGGAGAACATGAACGACGACCTGCGCAACATGGTCTGGAAGGGTCACTACCTGGGCTACGGCCCGGCCGACGTGCTGCTGCATGTGCCGGTCGACCGCCCGCTGATGATCGAGAACCCGCAGGTCAGCATCTTCGGCCCGTACTGGCGCGAGCGCGTGGCGATCGCGCGCGACCTCTCGAAGCTGCCCGAGCTCGACAGCCTGGAGCCGCTGCGACGCCAGCCGGTGGCGGTGCCGGGCCAGTCGCTGGCGGGCTGGCTGATGATCGGCGCCGAGTCGGGCATGCTGCGCGACTCGCTGCAGACCCGGATGGACAACGGCGTGATCGCCGCGCAGATGCTGCAGCGCGGCGAGGTGGTGGCCGCCGCCGGCCTGCGCTCGGAGCTGGAGTCGACGCTGCGCGGCGACCCGCGCTTCGCCATCGGGGCGCTGCCGGTGCCGCGCGCGCCCAAGGACGGCTGGGCGGTGGGCATGGCCACGAAGAAGAGCGCCACCGACCTGGCCGAGGCGCTGCAGCGCGTCGTCAACGACCTGGCGACCACGGGCGCGCTCAAGTCGATGTTCGCCCGCGGCAACCTGGACTGGCGCCCGGTCTGAGTCCGACCGCGCGGAGATAATCCGCGCGATGGAACATTTCGACGCCATCATCGTCGGGGCCGGCGCCGCCGGCCTTTTCTGCGCGGCCCGCGCCGGCCAGCTGGGCCTGCGCGTGCTGCTGCTCGACCACTCGGAGCGGATCGCCGAGAAGATCCGCATCTCCGGCGGCGGGCGCTGCAACTTCACCAACCGCGACGCCGGCCCCGCCAACTACCTCTCCGACAACCCGCGCTTCGCGCGCTCGGCGCTGTCGCGCTACACGCCGGCCGACTTCATCGCGCTGGTGCAGCGTCACCGCATCGCCTTCCACGAGAAGCACAAGGGCCAGCTCTTCTGCGACCGCAGCGCCGAGGACATCATCGCGATGCTGCTGCGCGAGGGCGAGGCCGGCGGCGTCATCCGCCGCCAGCCCTGCGGCGTGCGCGGCATCCGCCGCAGCGAGGGCCAGGCCCCGCGCTTCGAGCTCGACACCGACGCCGGCCCGGTGGCGGCGCCGCGTCTGGTCATCGCCACCGGCGGCCTGCCGGTGCCAGCCATCGGCGCGACCGACTTCGGCCTGAAGGTGGCGCAGCAGTTCGGCCTGGGCGTGATCGCGCCGCGGCCGGCCCTGGTGCCGCTGACCTTCGACGCGCAGGCCTGGGCGCCGTTCGCGGCGCTGTCGGGCATCGCGCTGCCGGTGGGCATCTCCACCGGCGCCGGCAAGGCCCGCACCACCTTCCTCGAAGACCTGCTCTTCACCCACCGCGGCCTGAGCGGCCCCGGCGTGCTGCAGATCTCCAGCTTCTGGCGCCCGGGCCAGCCGATCGAGATCGACCTGACGCCCGGCGCGGACCTGGCCGCGCAGCTGCTCGCGGCCAAGCAGGGCTCGCGCCGCCAGCTCGGCAACGAGTTCGCCACGCTGCTGCCCGCCCGGCTGGCCGAGGCCTGGCTGGCCGGCGCCGGCCTGGACGCCAGCCGCCCGATGCCCGAATGCCGCGACCGCGACCTGCAGGCGCTGGCACAGCGCGCGCGCGCCTGGGCCATCCAGCCCGCGGGCGATGCCGGCTGGAAGAAGGCCGAGGTCATGGCCGGCGGCGTCGACACCCGCGAGCTGAGCTCGCAGTCGCTCGAGAGCCGCCAGGTGCCGGGCCTGCACTTCATCGGCGAGGTGGTCGACGTGACCGGCTGGCTGGGCGGCTACAACTTCCAGTGGGCCTGGGCCAGCGCCGCGGCCTGCGCCGACGCGATGGCCGCCAGCCGGGGCTGAAACCGCGCGGCAGCAGTGCTACACTTGCGGATTCGCCGTTGCCTGCAAATCTGGGCTATAATCCTTGGCTTTGCTGGCAAAGAAGTCCGTTCGAGTCGACGACATCTGGGTTTCCGGAAACCCCGCGCCGGCCACCGAGGACACAACCGAAGGATCCTTCAGTTCATGACGACCATCCGAGTCAAGGAAAACGAGCCGTTCGACGTCGCCCTGCGTCGCTTCAAGCGCACGATCGAA
>JAUPTP010000308.1:1003-4231 GCA_030918015.1 Pseudomonadota bacterium | reverse complement strand
CCAGGCCCAGCGCGGCCGCGCCCGGACCGGCCAGCCATTGCAGCCCGGCCCAGGCATCCTCGACCGCGGTCGGAAAGCGATGCTCGGGCGCGAGCCGGTAGTCCAGCGCCACCACCGCCGCGCCCGAGTGCAGCGCGATCTGTCGGCACAGGCTGTCGTGCGTCTCCAGCCCGCCCACCGTGAAGCCGCCGCCGTGCAGGTAGAGCAGCACCGGCAGCCCGGCCTCGGTCGACGCGGCATAGAGCCGCGCCGCACGCTCCACGCCCGGTGCCACCGGCACGGTCAGGTTCTCGACCCGCGCCAGCGGCGCGCGCGGCAGGTCCAGGATCTCGGCCGAGGCGTCGTAGTGGCGCCGCGCGTCGGCGGCATCCATCAGGTGCATCGGCGTGCGGTTGGCGCGGCGAATGCGCTGCAGCAGGTCGCGCATCGCGGGGGTCAGGCGGTGGACAGGCATCGGATCTGGCGGTGACAGGGTCAGTGGCTGCCTTGCGCGATCACGCCGCAGGCGATGCGTGCGCCCGAGTTGCCGGTCGGCTGCGTCCTGTAGTCGTCCGGGCCGGCGTGGACGATCAGGCCCTTGCCGATCAGGCTGGTGGGCCCGTCGCTCAGCGTGACGCCGCTCAGGTGGAGCTTCACGTCGACCTTGCCCTCGGCATCGGCCTTCAGCGCGGGCAGGTCGCCGGCATGGTGGGCGGCGTCCTGCGGGCCGTGAGGCTGGGCGGTCGGGTTGAAGTGGCCGCCGGTGCTCATGCCGTCGCCGCTGGAGCAGTCGCCCTTCTCGTGGACATGGAAGCCATGCTCGGCGCCCGGCTTCAGGCCGCTGAGCCTGGCGTGGGCCATGACATGCCCGCCCTGCTCGTGGAACATCACCATGCCGCTGACCGCGTTGCCGCGGGTGGGCTCGAGCTTGGCCATGGCCATCGGGCCCTTGTGCATGTCATGGCCCATGTCGCCATGACCGCCGTGCCCCATCACGCCGGCACAGCCGCCCAGCGCGAGGGTGGCGGCCACCACAGCCATCAGCTTCGGAAGGTGGGAACGCGTCATTCGAGGTCTCCAGGCCGGTTGAGGATCTTTCATCCTAAGCCCTGCCAGCGCCGGGTGCACCCCTGCGCGGTCAACGCTTCAGCTTGGCGAAGGCTGCGGCCATCGCATTCTGCGAGGCGGAGGCCTGCGCCCCCCGGCCGCCCTGCCCGCCGCGCTGCGGCTGCTCGCCCCGCGCGGCCGGGCGGAAGCGGTTGTCGGCGCCCCGCTCGGCGCCGCCGCCCTTCTGGGCCGGCGCGTCGAGCTTCATCGTCAGCGAGATGCGCTTGCGCGCCACGTCGACCTCGAGCACCCGCACCTTGACGATGTCGCCGGTGCGCACCACCTCGCGCGCGTCGCTGACGAACCTGTTCGAGAGCTGGCTGACATGCACCAGCCCGTCCTGGTGCACGCCCAGGTCGACGAAGGCGCCGAACTGCGCCACGTTGCTGACCGTGCCCTCGAGCACCATGCCCTCCTTCAGGTCCTTGATGTCCTCGACGCCGTCGTTGAAGCGCGCGACCTTGAAGTCCGGCCGCGGATCACGCCCGGGCTTGTCCAGCTCGGCCAGGATGTCGCGCACCGTGATCGCGCCGAACCGCTCGTCGGCGAAGGCCTCGGGCTTGAGGCTTTTGAGCACATCGCTGCGGCCCATCAGCTCGCCGATCGGGCGGTTGACCGCCTTGAGCATCTTCTCGACCACCGGATAGGTCTCGGGGTGGACGCCGGTGATGTCGAGCGGGTTGTCGCCGTCGCGGATGCGCAGGAAGCCGGCGGCCTGCTCGAAGGTCTTCGGCCCCAGACCGGTGACATCGAGCAGCTGGCGGCGGTTGCGGAAGGCACCGTGGGCATCGCGCCAGCGCACCACGCTGGCCGCCACCGACGCGCTCAGGCCCGACACCCGCGACAAGAGCGGCGCCGACGCGGTGTTGAGATCCACGCCGACCGAGTTCACGCAGTCCTCGACCACCGCGCCCAGCGTGCGGGCCAGCTCGCCCTGGTTGACATCATGCTGGTACTGGCCGACGCCGATGCTCTTCGGGTCGATCTTGACCAGCTCGGCCAGCGGATCCTGCAGCCGCCGCGCGATCGACACCGCGCCGCGCAGGCTGACATCCAGATCGGGCAGCTCCTTCGACGCGAATTCCGACGCCGAGTAGACCGAGGCGCCGGCCTCCGACACCACCACCTTCTCGATCGCGCGCTCAGGGGCGAGCTGCTGCAGGCGCTTGATCAGGTCGCCGGCCAGCCGGTCGGTCTCGCGGCTGGCGGTGCCGTTGCCGATGGCGATCAGGTTCACGCCGTGCGCGGCGCAGAGTTTGGCCAGCGTGTGCAGCGAGCCTTCCCAGTCGCGGCGCGGCTCGTGCGGGTAGACGGTCGAGGTGTCGAGCACCCGGCCGGTGTCGCTGACCACCGCGACCTTCACCCCGGTGCGGATGCCCGGGTCCAGCCCCATCACCACCCGCTTGCCGGCCGGCGCGGCCAGCAGCAGATCGCGCAGGTTCTCGCCGAAGACCTTGATCGCGGTCGCCTCGGCCGCCTCGCGCAGCCGGGTGAACAGGTCGCGCTCCAGGCTCAGACTGAGCTTGACCTTCCAGGTCCAGGCGATCGTCTTGCGGATCAGGTCGTCGCCGGGGCGCTTCGCATGGCTCCAGCCCAGATGCACCGCGATGCGCCCTTCGGCGATCGTCGGCTGGCCCGGCACGACAGCCTCGTCGACCACCAGCTTGACCTCGAGCAGGTCCTGCGTGCGGCCGCGGAACACCGCCAGCGCGCGGTGCGAGGGCACCCGGCCGATCGGCTCGTCATAGTCGAAGTAGTCGCGGAACTTGGCGGTGTCGGGGTGATTGGCGTCCTTGCCGTCGAGCAGCTTGGAACGCAGCAGGCCCTCGCCCCACAGCCATTCGCGCAGCAGGCCGACCAGCGCGGCGTCCTCGGCCCAGCGCTCGCTCAGGATGTCGCGCACGCCGTCGAGCACCGCCAGCGCGTCGGCGAAGCCGGCCTCGGCGTTGATGAAGGCGGCCGCCTCGGCCTTGGGATCGAGCGTCGGGTCGGCGAACAGCCTGTCGGCCAGCGGCTCCAGGCCGGCCTCGCGGGCGATCATGCCCTTGGTGCGGCGCTTGGGCTTGTAGGGCAGGTAGAGGTCTTCCAGCTCCTGCTTGGTCGGCGCGGCCAGCACGGCGGCGCGCAGCTCGGGCGTGAGCT
>JAUPTP010000308.1:0-993 GCA_030918015.1 Pseudomonadota bacterium | reverse complement strand
ATGCTCTTGAGGATGGCGTCGCGCCGGCTCTCCAGCTCACGCAGGTAGGCCAGGCGGCTTTCCAGCTCGCGCAGCTGGATGTCATCCAGGCCGCCGGTGGCCTCCTTGCGGTAGCGGGCGATGAAGGGGACGGTGGCGCCGCCATCGAGCAGCTCGATGGCCGTCTGCACCTGGGCCGGGCGGACCTGCAGTTCCGCGGCGATCTGCAGGAGGATCTTCTGGGCGTGTTCCAAACCGGGGGCGCCGCAAGGGCGTGGCAGTGGCGGGAGGCGGCGGAGTTTGCCACAGCCCCCTGCGCGGCCCCGCGGATCAGCCGGCGGGCTCGGCCGGCGAGGCTGCTGGCGCCTCGCGGCGGTTCAGGGCATGGATGGTGCGCCCCCCCGCGGGCAGCCGCTTGACATACTTGAAGGTGCCGGTGGCGTGCGCGCACAGCGCGTCGTGCTCGCCGTAGACATGGCCCTCGGTGAAGGCCATCGTCGCGGTGCGGTGCAGCACCCGGCCCACCGCGCGCAGCTGCCCTTGGCCGGGGCGGAAGAAGCTGGTCTTCATCTCGACCGTCACCGCGCCGCTGTCGGGCACGCTGCTGCGCGCGGCATGCGCCATGACCACGTCGAGCAGCGTCATCGACACGCCCCCGTGCGCGACCAGGAAGGAGTTGAGCAGCTCCGGGCGCAGCGCGAGGTGGATCTCGGCCTCGCCCTCGGCGAAGCGCACCAGCTCGAAGCCGAGGTGGTCGACGAAGGGGATCGGAACGGGAAACTGCATGGATCGCATCACACCTCGAGCCATTCCTGGCGGGCCGCCATGTTGCCACGCAGCTCGGCCGGCGTGCCCTCGAAGACGATGCGGCCGTGGCCCATCAGCAGGCAGCGGTCGGCGATCTCCAGCGCGATGGCCAGCTTCTGCTCGACCAGCAGCACGCCGACGCCGCGCTGCCGTACCCGCCCGAGCAGCTCGGCCACCTGCCCGACGAGCTGCGGCGCCAGGCCCTCG
>JAUPTP010000307.1 GCA_030918015.1 Pseudomonadota bacterium | reverse complement strand
GCACCTCGGCCGGCCTGGGCTGGCTGCGCGCGGCCGGCGTGCCGGCGCGCTGAAGCGCGCCGCTCAGCCGGCCTCGCCCAGGCACACGCCGATCTCGCGCGCGCAGGTCACCAGCGGGTGATCCGGCGGCACGCGGCGGTTCTGCCCGGCCACCGAGGCCAGCGGCACGCTGGCCAGCCGCCCGTCCTGCAGCGTGACCATGCGCCCGAACTGGCCGCGGCGCAGCAGGTGCGCGGCCTCGTTGCCGTACTGCGTCGCCAGCACCCGGTCGAAGGGCGTGGGGCTGCCGCCGCGCTGGATGTGGCCCAGGACGGTGGCACGCACCTCGGCGTGGACGAGCGGCTGCAGCCGCTCGCGCAGCAGGTGCGCGACGCCCCCGAGGCGGATCGGCTCGGGACTGTCGGCCACCGTGCGCTCGACGGTGAGCGTGCCGCCGATCGGCTTGGCGCCCTCGGCGATGCAGATCAGCGTGGCGCGCCGGCGCGCATGGCGCTCGCGGCAGACGGCGGCGACCCGCTCGACGTCGAAGTCGATCTCGGGCAGCAGGATCACGTCGGCCGCGCCGGCCAGCCCCGCCTCCAGCGCGATCCAGCCGGCGTAGCGGCCCATCGTCTCGACGATCATCACCCGGCCGTGGCTCTGGCCGGTGGTCTGGACGCGCTCCAGCGCGTCGGTCACGGTGGCCACCGCGGTGTCGAAGCCGAAGCTGCGCTCGCAGCCGGCGATGTCGTTGTCGATGGTCTTGGGCACACCCACCATCGGCACGCCGCCGACCTCGCCGAGCCGCGCGGCCATCGTCATCGTGCCGTCGCCGCCGATGGTCACCAGCGCGTCGAGCCCGAGCTCGCGCTGGTAGGCCACCACCTCGGCCGAGACGTCGCGCCCGCGCCAGGCAAACGGGCTGGCGGTGTTGCTGGTGCCCAGGATGGTGCCGCCGGCGGCCAGGATGCCGCTGACCTCGTCCCAGCCGAGCGGGCGCACCCGGCGCTCGATCAGGCCCTGGAAGCCGTCCTCGATGCCGATCACCTCGGCGTTGCACTGACGGATCAGCGACTTGGTGACAGCGCGGATGACCGCATTCAGGCCCGGGCAATCGCCCCCGCCGGTGAGCATGCCGATGCGCATGGACTGGTACCTCCGTGTTCGCGATGAATGGGGCCCGTCGCCCCCGCGATGCAGGGGGAGGGAAGATTTCCAGTCTAGGGGGACTCCGCGGAGCGGACCTTGAGCCCGATCCTAGAATCGCCGCATGCACATCCACATTCTTGGCATCTGCGGCACCTTCATGGGCGGTGTCGCTGCGCTGGCCCGCGAGGCCGGTCACCGCGTCACCGGCTGCGACGCCAACGTCTACCCGCCGATGAGCGACCAGCTGCGCGCGCTCGGCATCGAGCTGATCGAGGGCTTCGCGCCCGATCAGCTCGCGCTCAAGCCCGATCTGTTCGTCGTCGGCAACGTCGTCAGCCGCGGCAACCCGCTGATGGAGGCCATCCTCGACGCCGGCCTGCCCTATGTCAGCGGCCCGCAGTGGCTGGCCGAGAACGTGCTGGCCGGGCGCCATGTGCTGGCGGTGGCCGGCACGCATGGCAAGACGACCACCACCTCGATGCTGGCGTGGATCCTGGAGGCGGCCGGGCTGGAGCCGGGCTTCCTGGTGGGCGGCGTGCCGCAGAACTTCGGCGTGTCGGCGCGGCTGGGGCGCCTGGGGGGGGCGGGCGAGCGCACGCCCTTCGTCATCGAGGCCGACGAGTACGACACCGCCTTCTTCGACAAGCGCAGCAAGTTCGTCCACTACCGCCCGCGCACCGCGATCCTGAACAACCTCGAGCACGATCACGCCGACATCTTCCCCGACCTGGCCGCCATCGAGACGCAGTTCCACCACCTGGTGCGCACCGTGCCGTCGCAGGGCCGGCTGGTGGTCAACCTCCGCGAGGAGGCGCTCCAGCGGGTGCTGGCGCGCGGCTGCTGGAGTCCGGTGCAGCATTTCGGCGCCCGCAAGGAAGAGCCCGGCGCGCTGCGCGCCCGCGGCGAGCCGCATGCCTTCGACGTGCTGCGCGGCAGCCTGAAGGTGGGCCGGGTCGAGTGGAGCCTGCTGGGCGAGCACAACCAGCTCAACGCGCTGGCCGCCATCGCCGCGGCCGAGCATGCGGGCGTGGCGCCGGCCGTGGCCGCCGAGGCGCTCGGCCGCTTCGAGAACGTGCGCCGGCGCATGGAGCTGCGCGGCGAGGCCGGCGGCATCAAGGTCTACGACGACTTCGCCCACCATCCGACGGCGATCCGCACCACGGTCGAGGGCCTGCGCCGGCGCATCGGCGACCAGGCGCGCATCCTGGCCGTCTTCGAGCCGCGCTCCAACACGATGAAGCTCGGCACGATGAAGTCGCAGCTGCCGTGGGCGCTGGAGGAGGCCGACCTGTCCTTCTGCCACAGCGGCGGCCTGGGCTGGGACGCGGCCGAGGCGCTGTCGCCGATGGGCAAGCAGGCGCGGGTCTACGGCAGCATCCCCGAGCTGGTCGACGCGGTGGTGCGGCTGTCGCGCCCCGGCGACCATGTGCTGTGCATGAGCAACGGCGGCTTCGGCGGCATCCACGCGAAGCTGCTGGATGCGCTGGCCGCGAAGAAGGCCTGACGCGCATGACCGGCGCTGCCCGCCCCACCACCACGCACCTGCTCTATCTGCACGGCTTCCGTTCGTCGCCGCAGTCGATGAAGGCGGCCAAGATGGCGGCCTGGGCGGCGGCGCAGCCGGGACTGACCTGGTGGTGCCCGCAGCTGCCGCCCTCGCCGGCCGAGGCGATGGCGCTGGTGCGCGAGGGCACGCGCCACTGGCCGGCCGGCCGGCGCGCGGTGATGGGCAGCTCGCTGGGCGGCTTCTACGCCACCGCGCTGGCGGGCGACGGCGGCTGGCGCGCGGTGCTGATCAACCCGGCGGTGCATCCGGCACGCGACCTGGCCAAGTACATCGGCGAGCAGACCGCCTGGCACGACCCGGACGTGCGCTTCTTCTTCCGCCCGGAATTCATCGCCGAGCTGGAGACGATCGACCCCGGCGCGCCGCGCGAGCCCGCCGCCGTCCAGGCCTGGGTCGCGCAAGGCGACGAGGTGCTGGACTGGCGCGAGATGGCCGCGCGCCACGCCGCCACCGAGCTGCATGTTCTCGCGGGCGGCGACCACGCGCTCAGCAGCTTCGACGCGCACCGCGACGCGATGCTGCGTTTCCTGCGGCTGCCCGCCTGAGGCGCCCGGCCCGCTGGCCGCGTCTGGGCACGACAAACCCCTGAACCGCCGTCGACCTGACGGCGCGGCCTGCGCCATCGGCGACAATCCCGGCCCTATGAATGCCCTCTTCGAAGACGCCGGGAAGTTCCTCGCCGGCCGCGTGTTGTCCGAGGCCGAGAGCTCGATGCAGGTCGAGCTGGACTCGGGCAAGCGCGTCAAGGTCAAGGCGGCCCATGTGCTGCTGAAGTTCGACAAGCCCGCGCCGGCCGTGCTGATCGCCGAGGGCCAGCGCCTGGCCGAGGAGATCGACCTGGATCTGGCCTGGGAATTCGCGCCCGAGGGCGAGTTCGGCTTCGCCGATCTGGCGCGCGACTACTTCGACGCCGGCGCCGGCCTGAGCCACCAGGCCGCGGCGCTGTTCCGCCTGTTCGGCGCGCCGCACTATTTCCGCCGCATGGGCCGCGGCCAGTTCCGCAAGGCGCCCGAGGAGATCGTGAAGGCGGCCCTGCTCGCCATCGAGAAGAAGGCGCAGCTCGCCGCGCAGATCGAGGGCTGGGCGGCCGAGCTGGTCGCCGGCCAGTGCCCGCAGCCGGTGCGCGAGCAGCTCTACAAGATCCTGTTCAAGCCGGACAAGAACGCGCCGGAATACAAGGCGGTGGTCGACGCCGCGAAGAAGGCACAGCGCGCGCCGCTGGACCTGCTGGTGGCCGCCGGCGCCATCGACAGCCCCTACCAGTTCCACTGGCGCCGCTTCCTGTTCGAGCAGTTCCCGAAGGGCGCGGGCTTCCCGGCCTCGCTGGTGGCGCCGGAGATCCGCGACGAGCTGCCCCTGGCCGCGGGCGTGCGCGCCTTCTCGATCGACGACTCGGCCACCACCGAGATCGACGACGCGCTCTCGGTGCAGGGCCTGGGCAGCGGCACCATCGTCTTCGGCGTGCACATCGCCGCGCCGGCGCTGGCGATCCAGCCGGACTCGGCCGTGGACAAGGTCGCGCGCGAGCGCTTCTCCACCGTC
>JAUPTP010000008.1 GCA_030918015.1 Pseudomonadota bacterium | reverse complement strand
CGCGGCCCTCGGCGAGGGCGCGGTACGCGCCCTGGGCGGGCTGCCGGCCCTGCGCTGACTCAGCAGTCTTCCAGCGCCAGCAGCTCGGCCACCGTCTGGCGGCGGCGGATCAGCCGGGCCTGGCCGGCGTCGACCAGCACCTCGGGGATCAGCGGGCGGCTGTTGTAGTTGCTCGACATCGACGCGCCGTAGGCGCCGCCGTTGTGGAACACCATCAGGTCGCCGACCTGCACCGCCGGCAGCTCGCGGGTCAGCACCACGCCGCCCTCGCCCTGCGTGAAGACGTCGCCCGATTCGCACAGCGGACCGGCGACGACGCAGGGCAGGCGGGGCGCGTCCGCCGGCGCGTCCAGCACGCTGATCGCGTGATGGCTGCCGTACATCGACGGCCGCATCAGGTCGTTGAAGCCGGCGTCCACCAGCACGAAGCGGTTGGCGCCCATCGCCTTGGTCGCGCGCACCTCGGCCAGCAGCAGGCCGGATTCGGCCACCAGGTAGCGGCCCGGCTCCAGCTCGAGGTGGACCGGGTGGCCCAGGTGGGAGGCGATGCGCTGGCGCGCCGCGTCCCACAGGCCGAAGTAGTGCGCGGTGTCGATGCGCGGCTCGCCGTCGCGGTAGGGCACCGACAGGCCGCCGCCGGCCGAGATCGCCTCCAGGTCCGCGCCGCTGCGGATCACCAGATCGACCATCGCCTCGCAGACCTGCTCGAGGTGGCCGTAGTCGACGCCCGAGCCGATGTGCATGTGCAGGCCCACCAGGCGCAGGCCGTGCGTGCGGATCGCCTCCAGCGCCAGCGGCAGGTCGGCGTGCCAGATGCCGTGCTTGCTGTGCTCGCCGCCGGTGTTGGTCTTGTTGCTGTGGCCGTGGCCGAAGCCGGGGTTGATGCGCAGCCAGACCGGGTGGCCCGCGGCCAGCGCGCCGAGCTGGTGCAGCATGTCGACCGAGCCGGCGTTGACCGGCACCCCCAGCTCCACCACCCGCGCCAGCGTCGCGCGGTCGAACAGGTCGGCGGTGAAGACGATCTCCGACGGTCTCCCCGGCATGCAGCCCGGCTGGAAGCCGGCGCGCAGCGCGCGCTCGATCTCGCCCAGCGAGACGGCGTCCACCATCACGCCCTGCTCGCGCATCAGGCGCAGCACATGGGTGTTGGAATTGGCCTTCTGCGCGAAGCGCACGGTGTCGAAGGCGCGCAGGTCATTGATGCGACGGCGAATCATCGCCGCGTCGTAGACCCACACCGGGGTGCCATGGTCTTGGGCGATCTGGCGCAGCAGCGCCGGGGACAGGTCAGTGCTCATCGGAATCGCGCGCCAGGCGCGCAAGGGGATCGGGATGCGCGATGCTGAGGCGGCCGACCGATTCAATCCAGTGCTTTCTTGTCGGTTGGCCATTCATTTTGGATATGAACCGGCCACGGCGCTATGCTGGACGGCATGCCCGCACAGCTCAGCCACCGCCTGATCGAGGTCTTCGACGCCGTGATGCGCACCGGCCACCTGACCCGCGCGGCCGAGCGCCTGCACACCTCCCAGCCCACCGTGAGCCGCGACATCGCGCGACTCGAGCAGGTGCTGGGCATGGTGCTGTTCGAGCGGGTGCGCGGGCGGCTGCGGCCCACCGCACGCGCGCTGGCGCTGCACCAGGAGGTGGCGCGCTCCTTCATCGGACTGGAGCGCATCGAGGCCAGCGCGCTGGCGCTGCGCGACTTCGCGGAGGGCCGGCTGGCGCTGGCCTGCCTGCCGGCGCTGGCCGAGGCGCTGCTGCCGGCGGCGGCGCGGCATTTCCTGGCGCGGCAGCCGCAGGCCGGCCTGTCGGTCACGCCGCTGGAGTCGCCCTGGCTGGAGCAGTCGCTGTCGGACCAGCGCCATGACCTCGGCCTGGTCGAGCGCCGCGACGCGCCGGCGCAGACCACCCTGGAGCCGCTGCTGAGCGTCGACGAGGTCGTCGTGCTGCCAGCCGGCCACCGGCTGCTGGCGCACCGGCGTCTCGCCCCCGCCGATCTGGCCGGCGAGACCTTCATCAGCTTCGCGCCGACCGACCCCTACCGACAGCAGGTCGACGCGATGTTCGCCGCCCAGGGCGTGCCGCGCCGGCTCGCGCTCGACACCGGCAGCGCCGCGGCGGTCTGCGCGCTGGTGCGCCAGGGGCTGGGGGTGGCGATCGTCAACCCCTTGAGCGCGCTCGACCGCGCCGGCCCCGACCTGCACCTGCGGCCGCTGACGCTGTCCATTCCCTTCCAGGTCGGCCTGGTGCAGCCGGCGCTGCGCAGCGCGCACCCGCTGCTGACGGCCTGTCGCGAGGCGCTGCAGCAGGCCTGCGCGGAGATGCGCGATCGGCTGGCCCGACTGACGCCGGACTGAGGGCGACTGAGAGCCATTCGCGCTTCAAGCCGCCCGCGCGGGCAACCGTTCATCCACGAGACAGCCGTGCCCGCGGCCGTCAGAATGCCCTCCTTTTCACCCGGAAACGCAAGGAGATCCCCATGAAAGGCGACGCCAAGGTCATCGAGTACCTGAACGCGCAGCTCAAGTGCGAGCTGACGGCCATCAACCAGTACTTCCTGCATGCGCGGATGCTGAAGAACTGGGGCCTGGCCAAGATGGCCAAGCATGAGTACGAGGAATCGATCGAGGAGATGAAGCACGCCGACAAGCTGATCGAGCGCATCCTCATGATCGACGGCCTGCCCAACCTGCAGGACCTGGGCAAGCTCTACATCGGCGAGACCGCCGCCGAAGTGCTCGAGTGCGACCTGAAGATCGAGACGGGATCGCACCCGCTGCTCAAGGAGGCCATCGCCTACTGCGAGAGCGTGCGCGACTACGTCTCGCGCGAGATCTTCGTCGAGATTCTCGATGACACCGAGGAGCACATCGACCACATCGAGACCGAGCTGGGCCTGATCCAGCAGATGGGCCTGCAGAACTGGCTGCAGACCCAGGCCGGCACCGGCGGCTGAGCGCTCATCCGGACGGACTGCACGGACACACCCCCGAAGTCAGCGGGGGCATCCAGAAGATATTGAGAAACACTCTCATTGTCAGTAGCATGCAGACATGATCATCTGCCTCTGCCAACGTGTGTCCGACCGCGACATCCGCACCGCGGTCCAGTCGGGAACCCTCAGCTTCGATCTGCTGCAGGACGAGACCGGCGTCTCGACCCGCTGCGGGCGCTGCCTCGACTGCGCACGGGGCCTCTTCGACGAGGCCGTGGCCCAGCGCGGCGGGTGTTCCACCGCCGCGCTGACCGCGCTCATTGCGCCAGCAGGCCTTTGCGCTCGATGAAATCGATGACCTCCGCAAGGCCCTCGCGGGTCTTGAGGTTGGTCATGACGAAGGGCTTCGTCGGCCGCATGCGCACCGTGTCCGAGCGCATGATGTCCAGATTCGCCCCGACATGGGGCGCCAGGTCGGTCTTGTTGATCACGAAGAGATCGCTCTTGGTGATGCCGGGGCCGCCCTTGCGCGGGATCTTCTCGCCCGCGGCCACATCGATCACGTAGATCGTCAGGTCCGACAGCTCCGGGCTGAAGGTCGCTGCCAGGTTGTCGCCGCCCGACTCGATGAAGACGATGTCGGCGTCCGGGAACTTCTCCAGCATGCGGTCCACCGCCTCGAGGTTGATCGAGGCGTCCTCGCGGATCGCGGTGTGCGGGCAGCCACCGGTCTCGACGCCCATGATGCGTTCCGGATCCAGCGCGCCGGCCACCGTCAGCAGGCGCTGGTCTTCCTTGGTGTAGATGTCGTTGGTGACGACCACCAGGTCCCACTTCTCGCGCATCGTCTTGCACAGCATCTCGACCAGCGTGGTCTTGCCGGAACCGACCGGACCGCCCACGCCCACGCGCAGCGGCGGGAGCTTCTTGGTGCGACCGGGGATGGAATGAAGGGGGCTGCTCATGGTGGGAAGGCTCGTGAGTGGAAAGCGTTGATCTGGTCCTGACCGATCGAGACCGGCCGGTCTTCATCATGCAAGACGCGGGCCCCTTTCTCCGCGGCTCCCACAGGGCGTGAAAAAAAATCGCGGAAAAGTCTTGCGCTCTTCAAAATCACGGGACATAATTCACTTCTGTCGGCGCTTTAGCTCAGTCGGTTAGAGCGATGGAATCATAATCCACAGGTCCGCGGTTCGAGTCCGTGAAGCGCCACCAAACAAGAAAGCCCTGATGCAGCCGCATCAGGGCTTTTGCGCTTCCAGCTTTCTCGAGCGACAGAAGGCTGGGCAGGGTATGTCTGTTGCTTCGATCGGCCCGCCACCCTCGTGGCTAGAGTGCGGCATCCCCTCCTTGCCTTGCGCTCCGATGCTCACCCTGCACCCGAACGACCGTCCGATGGTGATCGCGATCACCATCGTGATGGCTGGCGCCCTGGTCTACGCTGCTCCGCATGACTCGCTGCTGCTGGTGCTGGGCGTCGGCAGCGTCCTGATGGCGCTGGCCGTCGGCGCGACGCTGGCCTCGCAAGGCCAGCAAGGCAGCAGAATCGCACTGCCCGCGCTCGGCATGGCGATGGTGGCGCTGCTGATCCACGCAGCGCGCGGCCAGACCGAGGCGCACTTCGCCGTCTTCGCCTTTCTGGCCGTGACGACGGTCTACCGGCACTGGCTGCCGGTCGTGGTGGGCGCCGCGACCATCGCGGTGCACCACCTGAGCTTCAACTATCTGCAGCAGTGGGGCTGGGGCCCGGTGTGCTTCACCGAACCGGGTCTGGGGCGGGTCATCGAGCATGCCCTTTACGTGATTGCCGAGAGTGGCATCCTGATCCTGCTGGCGCAGCGCGCTCGCACCGACTTCAGAACCGCAGAACAGCTGGTCACGATCACCCAGGACCTGCTGCACGACTCCGGCCACATTGATCTCACGATCACTGCCCGCACCCGCAGCGCAGATCCGGCAACGGCACAGCTGCTCGACATCCTCGCGCGCATCGAGCAGTCGATCCGCCAGGTGCGCAGCAGCGCGGTCCAGGTCGACTCGGCCTCGCGCGAGATCGCCAGCGGCAACACCGACCTGTCGGTGCGCACCGAGAAGACCGCCAGCCACCTGCAGAACACCGCCAGCTCCATGGAGCAGCTCACCGGCACGGTGCAGCACACCGCCACCGCCGCGCGCGAGGCCAGCACGCTGGCGCGCTCCGCCGCCGAGGTCGCCTCGCGCGGCGGTCAGGTGGTGACCGAGGTGGTCTCGACGATGCAGGAGATCGAGGCCAGCTCGCGCAAGATCGCCGACATCATCGGCGTCATCAACGGCATCGCATTCCAGACCAACATCCTGGCGCTCAATGCCGCGGTCGAGGCCGCGCGCGCCGGCGAACAGGGACGCGGCTTCGCGGTGGTGGCCGGCGAGGTGCGCAGCCTGGCGCAGCGCAGCGCCAGCGCCGCGACCGAGATCCGCCAGCTCATCGGCAGCAGCGTCGAGAAGGTCGGCGACGGCACCCGGCTGGTCAGCCAGGCCGGCCGCACGATGGACGAGATCGTCGCCAGCGTGCAGCGCGTCAGCCAGATGATCGAGCAGATCAGCACCGCCTCCGACGAACAGAGCAGCGGCATCGGCCTGATGCATGGCGCGGTGCACGAGCTCGACGGCATGACGCAGCAGAATGCCGCGCTGGTCGAGGAAAGCGCCGCGGCCGCCACCAGCCTGAGCCAGGAAGCACGCCAGCTGCTCGAGGCGGTCGAGGTCTTCCGCCTCGACGACGGCGCGCTCCGCCCCCGGCCGATGCCGGCCTGAACAGCCGACCGGCCCGCTCTCGCCGTCAGCGCCCGCGGCGGTAGGGCTCCTCGAAGTCGAGGAAGTCCTGCTCGGCCAGCGCATCGGTCACCCAGGCTGCCACGCCGGGCGACGCCCACAGCCGGTCGATCCAGGCCGCCACCGGCGCGCTCACCGGCAGCGCATAGGTGCGGATGCGTCCGGCCACCGGCGCGAAATAGGCATCGGGAATCGAGAAGTCACCGAACAGGAAGGGGCCGCCGCTCAGCGCCAGCGCCTGTTCCCACAGCGCGACCAGCCGGTCCAGATCGGCGCGCACGTCCGCCTGCTCGGCCATCAGCCGCGCACCGACCTCCGGCAGCTGCGCCTCGATGTTCTGCGGACAGTGCGCGCGCAGCGCGCCGAAGCCGGCATGCATCTCGGCGCACATCGCACGCGCCAGCGCACGCCGGCGGGCATCGCGCGGCCACAGCGCCTGCTCCGGGTGGCGCTCGGCCAGGAACTCGGCGATCGCCAGCGTGTCCCAGACCGCCAGGCCGTCGTCATCGACCAGCACCGGCACCTTGCCGGTGGGCGAGACGCCCTGCAGCGCCGTCTTGAAGGCCGAGCCGGCATCGAAGCTGTCGAAGCGCACCATCACCTCCTCGAAGTCGATGCCGCACTGCTTCATCAGCACCCACGGGCGCATCGACCAGGACGAATAGTTCTTGTTGCCGATGTAGAGCTTCATCATCACCTCAGGGTCTCGGGGCATCCGGAATGGACGCATGCGTGCATCCTAGTCGGGCGTACCGGCGGCATGCATGAGGAAGCCGCATCGTGGCGATGCATGGCGGACATCCATCGACACTCAGTCCGGCAGCATGTCGGCCTCGGAGTCGGCGATGTCGCCGACGGCGCGACGCGTCAGCGCCGCCTGCGCCTGCACCCAGTCGCAGAAGGCCTGGACCTCCGGCCGGCGCACGGCGCGCGCGCCTCCCAGCGGCACCAGCCAGTAGCAGGGCGAGGCCCACTGGCGCCCGCCCTGGCCGAAAGGCTCGACCAGATCGCCGCGCTCAACGACATCGTGGACCATCGCCAGCCGCGCCAGCGCCACGCCCTGGCCCGCCAGCGCCGCCTGCACCTGCTGGTGCGTGTAGTTGACGCTGATCCAGCGTCGCGGCGCCAGCTGCCCCAGGCCCTGCGCGGACAGCCACACCGGCCAGCAGGTCGCCAGCGAGCCCGGCAAGCCGTCGTCCATCTCCAGCAGCGTGTGGTCGATCAGGTCGGCGGGCCGGCGCAGCGGCGGCGCGCTGCCGCGCTCGATCGCGTCGGCCAGGCGCGCGCCGATCACCGGCGTCAGCAGCTCGCCGAACAGCCGGATCGCGCCCTCCGGGGCCTTGCTGGCGTCGCAGTGGCGCAGGGCCACGTCCAGCTCGATCTCGTCGACATCGATCATGCGGTCGGTGGCGGCGATGCGGATGTCGGCGCGCGGATGGTCGCGCTCGAAGTCGGGCAGCCGCGGCATCAGCCACAGCGAGGCGAAGGACGGGAAGGTGGTCACGCTGACCATCGCGCGGCTGCGGCTCATGCGGATCTGGCGCACGCTGGCGTCGATGCGCGCCAGCGCCGGATCGACCGCGCGCAGCAGCGTCTGGCCCGCGCCGGTCAGCTC
Organism: Pseudomonadota bacterium; assembly: GCA_030918015.1. Taxonomy (GTDB): domain Bacteria; phylum Pseudomonadota; class Gammaproteobacteria; order Burkholderiales; family Burkholderiaceae_C; genus Sphaerotilus. The sequence continues at coordinate 8,662 of JAUPTP010000008.1, read as the reverse complement.
GACGCGGCGGGTAGCGCGCAGGAACAGCGGCGCGCCCAGCTCGTCCTCCAGGCCCTTGATCTGCCGGCTGACCGCCGGCTGCGTCAGGCTCAGCTCCTCGGCGGCAGCGCTGAAGCTCAGCAGGCGCGCCACCGCCTCGAAGGTGCGCAGGACATCAAGGGACAAGGGGCGGCTGGGCAGGCGATTCATGACGCCATGTTATCAATCACCCCCCTCGATTTCATCCCTCGGGCCGACGGGCCTCGGCACACTGCTGGCCATGGCAGACCCGCACCGGGACCGCCCCACAGGGAGCATCATCATGCACATCGAGCAAGTGACAGGCGTGCTGCGGGCCCGGGCGAGCAGCGACGGCTGGCTGACGATCGCCGACGCGCCGGTCTGGATCACCCGCGACCAGGATCCGCACGACCATGTCCTGCAGCCCGGCGAGCTGCTGCCGCTGCACGAGGGCGACCGGCTGGTGATCGAGCCCTGGCAGGCCGGCCGGCCCGCCCGTCTGAGCTTCGTCAGCACCCGCACCGAGCCCGTGCTCGATCCGCTGCAGGCGCTGGCGGTGCTGGCCGAGCTGCTCGCGGCCGGCCTCGATCAGGTCGCCCGGACGGCGCGCAAGATGGCCGACCGGGTCCGACCTTATCCGGTGATCCGTCACGGACGGGCCCCCTAGACTCGGGCGCATTCCCCATCCCGCGCCGCCCCGCGCGGCCCGGTCCATGGATGCTCTTGGTCCCCTGCCTGCGCTGTGGCCTGTCCGGCGCACCCCGTCGTCGGACGCCTCGCCCGACGAGCGCCATCCGCCAGGCGCCCTGCCCGAGCCGCCGCCCCGGCGCAACCTGCCGCAGCAGGCCCTGCTCGATGCGCTGGCTTCGCGCGACGCCTCCGCGACCGCCCCCACGTCTCCGCCGCCCACCGAACCGCTCCGCCCCGCGCTGCCGACCACCCTGCTGCTGCTGCAGGCCCGGCCGGACGCGCTGCCGCTGCGCTACGGCCGGCCGGCGCAGCCACAACCCGCCGCGCCCCACAACCGCCCGGAAACCACCGAATCCGCCAGCCGCCTGGTGCGGCTGATGGCCCGGCTCGAGCAGGTGTTCGGCCGCGAGTCCTCGGCGCTGCATCGGGTGCGCCAGACGCTGGCCCGCGCGGCAGAGCCTGCGCACCAGAGCCTGACCTGGGCCCGGCAGCTCACCGAAGCGGGCCATCCCGGCGAAGCCCTGGATCTGCTCGATCACCTGGATCCGGCACCGGCGCCCCGTCCCGCCGGATGGTTCCTGGCCCGGGCGGCCGCGTGGCAGGCCCTGCAGCGCCCCCAGGAGGCCGCCCGCGAGGCCACGGCCGCCCTGGCCCAGGCCGGCGCCGACCCGGCCCTGCGGCATGAGGCGCTGCACCGCCTGGGCCAGGCGCTGACGCAGCGGGGCGAGCCGGCCGAGGCCGCCTGGTGCTACCGCACGCTGGTCGACGAGAACCCGCAGGATGCCGGCGCCGCGCTGGCGGCGGCCAGCGCCTCGGCGGCCGAGGCCGACTGGCCGGCGCTGGAACAGGATCAGGTCCGGCTGGAGCGGGCGCTGCAGCAGCCGGCCGCGCCCCATCCGGAGGCCCGCACCGTGCCCGATCCGGCCCTGCTGGCGGCCTTCACCGACGATCCGGCCCGCCTGCGCCAGGCCGCCGAGCAGGCCCTGCGGGCGCGACTCGGGAGAGGCATCGCCCGCAGGGCCGCGCAGAAGCGGGCGCGGCGCGCGCCGGCGGCACGCTTGCGTCTGGGCGTGCTGATCGGCGCCCCCTTGGCCGGCGAGGCCCCGCCCTGGCCCATCGTGGCGATGCTGGCCGAGCTCGACCCGGCGCAGTTCGAACTGTTCGCCTACCTCGACCGCCCGGAGGACGACGAGCACGCGCTGCAGCACCTGCGCACCCAGACCTGCCACTGGCGCGACTGCATCGAGCAGGACGCCGATGCGCTCGAGGCCACGATCAGCGCGGATGGGCTCGATCTGCTGGCCGTGCTCGATGCCCGACCCGACACCCGGCGCCTGTCCACGCTGGCCCGCCACCCCGCCGCCCTGCAGATCGCCTGGGCGGACGGCCCCGGCAGCACCGGCGCGGACTTCATCGACTACCTGGTGGGCGACCCCGAGCGCACGCCGCTCGACCTGCGTGACGCGATGACCGAGGCGATCGCGCAGATGCCGAGGCGCCACCGCCCGACGGCCGAGCCCCCGGCGCCGCCAGACACCCCGTTCGATCCGCCCACCCGAGCCGACTGCGGCCTGCCCGAGACGGCGATGGTCTACGCCTGCTTCGCCCGACCCGGCGCCATCCTGCCCGAGCAGTTCGCGGTCTGGTGCCGCATCCTGGCCGACACCGACGGGGCCGTGCTGTGGCTGCGCGGCCCCTCGCCCGCGGTGCGCACCCGGCTCCAGGAGGCCGCCGCGGGCCTGGGCATCGCCGCGCACCGGCTGGTCTTCGCCTCCGAGCAGGAGGCGGCACGGCATGTCGCCCGCCTGCCGCTGGCCGATCTGGTGCTCGACACCTTTCCGGACAGCGGCGAGCGCCGCTGCGTCGATGCGCTGCAGCAGGGCGTGCCGGTGCTGACCCGGCGGGGCCGCTGCGCCGGATCGCGCCGGGCGGCCGCCCTGCTGCAGTCGCTCGGCCTGCCCGAGCTGGTCTGCGACGGCCCGGAGCGCCTGCACATCGAGGCGGTGCGCCTGGGCCGCGATCCGGCCCGCCGCGCCGCGCTGCGCGAGCAGCTGCAGCAGCGCCTGCAGGCCGATCCGCTGCATGCCCCCGCCGGTCTGGCCCGCGACTTCGCCGCGCTGGTGCGCCGGATGATCGACCGGCTCGAGGCCGGCCGGCCGCCGATCGCGCTCGCCGCCCTGCCCCCGCCCTCCTCCAGCTGAAGCCCCCGCCCATGCGCCCCCAACCCGCCCGCCTGTACCGCATCGCCCTGGTCATGATCGTCCGCGACGAGGCCCGCGGCCTGCGGCGCACGCTGCAGAGCGTGCGCCGCCATGTCGACCGCATGGTCGTGCTCGACACCGGATCGAGCGACCGCACCCGCGAGATCGCCCGCGCGGCCGGCGCGAAGGTGGCCGACTTCCACTGGTGCGACGACTTCGCCGCCGCCCGCAATGCCGCGCTCGACCTGGCCGGGGCCGACTGGCACCTGGTGCTCGACGGCGACGAATGGCTCGACGCCGGCGGGCCCGTGCTGGAGGCGCTGCGCACCTGCAAGCCCGATTTCGTCGGCGCCCTGCGCATCGACAGCCAGCACGCGCTCGAAGGCGGCGCCGCCGGGGCCGAGGCGGTGGCCTCCAGCTGGATCAGCCGCGTCCTGCCCGGCTCGGTGCGCTACCGCGGCCGGGTGCACGAGCAGCCCCAGCACGCGCTGCCGGTGCGCCGGCTGCCGGTGACCATCGGCCACGCCGGCTACCGACCCGAGGCCCTGGCGCGCAAGGCCGACCGCAACGCCCGGCTGCTGCAGCGCGAGATCGCCGATCGGCCCGACGACGCCTACCTCTGGTACCAGCTCGGCAAGGATCACGACGTGCACGGCCGTGCAGCCGCGGCGCTCGACTGCTTCGCGCGGGCGCTGGCCCTGCAGCCGACCGGGCCCGACGCACCGGGCTGGATGCACGACCTGTGCGTGCGCCGCCTGCATGCGCTCAAGGGCGCCGGCCGCCATGCCGAGGGCATCGAGCAGGCGGCGGCGCAGATGGACCTGTGGTCCGATTCTCCCGACTTCTTCTTCGCGCTGGGAGACCTGATGCTCGACTGGGCCACCCGCGAGCCCCAGCGGGCCGGCGAGCTGCTGCCGATGATCGAGGGCACCTGGACGCGCTGCCTGGAGATCGGCGAGCGACCGGACCTCGACGGCACCGTGCACGGCCGCGGCAGCGATCTGGCGCAGCACAACCTCGAGCTGCTGCGCTCGCTGCGCGCCGAGCTGGCCCTGGCCGATTAGCGCGGTCTTGCCCGGCCTGATCGGCACGCCGCCGGGGCGACGCACTGCCTAGACTGGCCGGGACCGAATCCCCGTCTCGATTGCCGACCATGACCCTGCCGGACATCCATCTCTGCGTCGTCCAGCCTGCCGGCCACGAGCAGGCCCTCGGCCTGCTCGACCCGGCGCGCTATTTCCGCTACCACTTCCGGCGGCTGGGCGCGCGGGTCAGCCTGTCGAAGAACCGGCTGCGCCATGACGCGGTCAACTTCGTCTTCGGCGCGCACCTGGGCTTCGACGAGGCCCAGTGCGAGCGCCACCCCTGCGTCTTCGTGAACCTGGAGCAGTTCGGGGCGGATGGACGGGAGGCCGACGCGGACTACCTCGCGCTGCTGGGGCGGCGCGCGGTCGTGGACGCCGACCCGACCAACCTGGCGGCCTACGCCGCGCAGCCCGACCGCATTCCGCTGGTGCCCTTCGTGCATGCGCCCTATCTGGCCGACGAGTTCGACGGCGTGCCGCTGCCCCTGGACGGCCGACCGATCGAGCTGCTGCACCTGGGCGACTTCAGCGCCGCCGCCCAGGCGTTTGTCGCGCGCATCGAGGACTGCGGCGTGCCGGTGAGCCTGCTCGACCAGCCGCTGTACGGCACCGAGCGCGATGCCTTCATCCGCCAGGCGCGTGCGGTGCTGCTGTGCGATGCCCACGGCAGCGGCCATGTCGATCCGGTGCTGCTCGCCCACTGCCTCAGCCTGGGCACGCCGGTCGTGCTGCAGCGCACCGCCGCCACGCGCGTGCCCGGCTACATCGAGCAGGCGGTCAGCTGGGTGGACGAGGACACGCTGGGCACCTTCTTCTCGTGCGAGTTCGGCACGCCGGCCTGGGTGGAGCGCACCACGCAGCAGCATGCGCACTTCGAGCAGCTCGATCCGGCCCAGGCGATGGCCGACATCCTGGTGCATGCCTGCGGCGTCGGGCTCACGCACCTGCACCGACGCGACCCTCAGCCCTGGCGGCCCGCACGCCTGCATCTGGGCGCCGGCACCGACTACCGCATCGGCTGGCTGAACCTCGAGCCCGGCCCGCGTGGCGAACCCGACCTGGCGCTCGACCTGATGCAGCCGCTGGCGCTGCCGCTGGCGGCGGTGTCGGCGCTGTGCGGGCCGCTGCGGCTGGAGGCCGGCCAGTGCGAGGAGATCGTGCTGCCGCTGGCATCGATCCGCGCGGCCGAGCTGCCCACGCTGCTGACGAACTGCCTGAGCCTGCTGCGCGAGGACGGCCTGCTGACGATCGAGGGCGGAGCGCAGGTGCCCGACGAGCTCTGGACGCGCTGCACCGAGCAGTTCTGGCAGCTGGGCTGGTTCGATCACCGCTTCGAGCGGCACGAGCAGGACGGGGACGCTGCCCGCGGCCGACTGGGCCTGCGCAAGGTGGCCACCACGCCGCGCGAGCGCACGCTGGCGCGGCGCATGACCATCGACTGCCACCTGCCCGAGGATGCCGTGCCGCCCCAGGAGCAGCTGCTGCCCGCCGGCACCTCGGTGCCGCTGCAGGCGCTGGTCGGAGCGCCTCCGGGCCCGGGCGTCGACCGCGAGCTCGCCGAGGTGCTGGCCGCGGCCTGAGGCACCCCCGCCCGGAGCGGGCGCCGGATGTCGCAGAATGGGCGCCCCTGAAGCCCGATCCGTCGCCCGATGAATCCTCTCCCCCTGGACTGGCTGCTGTCGCCGTTCTCGCTCGCGCTGTTCGGCCTGTGCATCGGCAGCTTCCTGAACGTGGTGGCGCACCGGCTGCCGATCATGATGGAGCGCCAGTGGCGCCGCGAGAGCGCCGAGATCCTCGGCGTCGATCCGGCGCCGGCGCCCGGCGACGACGGCCGCCCGCTCAGCCTGTCGCGCCCGCGCTCGCGCTGCCCGAAATGCGGCCATGTGCTGCGCTGGCACGAGAACCTCCCGCTGCTGGGCTGGCTGCGCCTGGGCGGGCGCTGCGCGGCCTGTCGCGCGCCGATCTCGCCGCGCTATCCGCTGGTCGAGCTGGGCTGCGCGCTGCTGTTCGCCGCCATCGGCTGGCGCTTCGGCCCGACGCCGCAGGCCGCGCTGTGGTGCGGCTTTGCCGCGACGCTGCTGGCGGCCTCGCTGATCGACTGGGACACCACGCTGCTGCCCGACAGCCTGACGCAGCCGCTGGCCTGGGCCGGGCTGCTCGGTGCGCTGCTGGGCTGGCTGCCGCTGACGCCCGAGCAGGCGCTGTGGGGCGCCATCGGCGGCTACCTGAGCCTGTGGAGCATCGCGACGCTGTTCCGCCTGGTCACCGGCAAGGACGGCATGGGGGCGGGCGACTTCAAGCTGCTGGCCGCGCTGGGCGCCTGGCTGGGGCCGGCGATGCTGCTGCCGGTGGTGCTGGGCGCATCGGTGATCGGCGCGGGCGTGGGCATCGGCATGAAGATGAGCGCCTCGCTGCGCGAGGGCCGCTATGTGCCCTTCGGGCCCTTCCTGGCCGGCGGCGGCCTGACGGTGATGCTGGCCGGCAGCGAGCGGGTGCTGCGCTGGATGGGCTGGGCATGAGCCTGCGCATCGGCCTGACCGGCGGCATCGGCAGCGGCAAGAGCACCGTCGCCGGCCTGCTGCGCACGCGGGGCGCGCACATCGTCGACACCGACGCGATCGCGCACCGACTGACCGCCCCGGGCGGCCGGGCGATCGCGCCGATCGCGGCCGCCTTCGGGCCGGAATCCATCGCCGCCGACGGCTCGATGGACCGCGCCCGCATGCGCGAGCGGGTCTTCGCCGACCCCGCCGAGCGGCGCCGGCTCGAGGCCATCCTCCACCCGCTGATCCACGAGGACACCGAGGCAGCCGCCCTGGGCGCACCGGTCGGCGCGCCGGTGGTCTTCGACGTGCCGCTGCTGGCCGAATCGGGCCCGCGCTGGCGCGAGCGCGTCGACCGCATCCTGGTGATCGACTGCTCGCCCGAGACGCAGATCGCCCGCGTCATGGCCCGCAGCGGCTGGAGCCGCGAGGCGGTCGAGCGCGTCATCGCGCAGCAGGCCGGGCGCGCGCAGCGGTGTGCGCTGGCCGATGCGGTGATCGTCAACGACGGACTGGACCGCGAGCAGCTGGATGCCGCCGTCGGGCATGTCTGGAAGCGCTGGCTGTGAAACAATCGAAACCGGCCGGCCGGCTGGCCGCATCGGGGAGACCCAGGTCTTGATCTACTACGAATACCCCTTCAACGAGAGCGTGCGCACGATGCTGCGGCTCGAGCGTCTCTTCGCGCGGCTGGCCCAGCTGCTGCCGCGCGAGACCGCGATCGATCACCATTACGCGCTGGCGACGCTGTTCGAGATCCTGGACGTGATCTCGCGCACCGACTTCCGCACCGACCTGCTGCGCGAGCTCGACCGGCAGCACAAGATCTTCGAGAGCTACCGGGGCATCCCGTCGATCTCGGAGGCGGCGCTGGACCAGGCCATCGAGCGCATCGTCGGCGCCCAGAGCCGCCTGGCCGGCACGCCCGCCCGCCCCGACCAGGCCCTGGCCAGCAACGAGTGGCTGATGGCGGTGCGCAGCCGCATCCTCATCCCCGGCGGCACCTGCGAGTTCGATCTGCCGGGCTACTTCGCCTGGCAGCAGGAGTCCGACCAGAAGCGCCGCGGCGACCTGCTGCGCTGGGTGGGCGTGCTCGACCCGCTCGCGCAGGCGCTGGAGGTCAACCTCGGGCTGCTGCGCGAGTCCGGCGTCGCGCAGATGGCCAGCTTCCGCAGCGGGCTCTTCCAGCTCAGCCTCAGCGGCAGCCGGGCGCTGCAGCTGGCGCGGCTGGAGGTCGACCCGCAGTCGCAGCTGATTCCCGAGATCAACGGCAACCGGGTGCTGCTGGCCATCCGGCTGAGCCGCGCGGACGCCGAGGGCCGCCTGCGGCCGATGAACGACAGCCTGCAGCTGCCGCTGACGCTGTGCGCCTGAGGCGGGGAGCGCCGCGGCTGGCCTAGACTCGGGGGCGATGACGATGATCTCTTCCCCCGACTCGCCCGCACCGCGCCAGGTGCCCTGCCCGGCCTGCGGCACGCCCGCGCCCTTCGCGAAGGACCTGAACCCGTACCGGCCCTTCTGCAGCCTGCGCTGCCGCGAGCATGACCTGGGCGCCTGGGCCAGCGGCGACTACCGCGTCGGCGCGGTCGAGCCGCCCGACGACTTCGACGCCGGCGCCTGAAGACGGCGCCGGGCGCGGCCGGCGGTTCAGCCCGCCGGCGTCTCGCGGTGCGTCGGCCCGGCGTGGCCGCGCTCCTCGGCGAACCAGCGCAGCACCGGGATCGTGCCCGGCAGCACCGGCTCCACCTCGACCGGCAGCGTCTGCCAGGCCATGGTCTGCGCCTCGCGCATCTCGAACTCGCCAGTCCAGTCGAAGACCTTGCAGAAGTTCAGCCGCACCCGCGCATGCGGATAGTCCATCACCAGCTCGCGCCACGGGTGGACCGCGCCGATGGTGATGCCGATCTCCTCGATCAGCTCGCGGCGCAGCGCCTGCTCGACCGTCTCGCCGACTTCGAGCTTGCCGCCGGGGAACTCCCAGAAGCCGGCGTAGACCTTGCCCGCCGGGCGGGAGGTGAGCAGGAAGCGGCCCTCGCGGCCGTCGGCGTCGCGCTCGACCAGCACGCCCACCGCGACCTCGACCGGCACCCGCTCGGGCAGGTGTTCGGCGCCGGCCACGACGATCGGCTCAAACATGGTCCAG
>JAUPTP010000306.1 GCA_030918015.1 Pseudomonadota bacterium | reverse complement strand
GACATGAACATGCTGCTGCCCGAGGACCGCCGCTACTACACCTACATGGGCTCGCTGACCACGCCGCCGTGCAGCGAGGGCGTGCTGTGGCTGGTGCTCAAGCAGCCCGCGCAGCTGTCGGTCGAGCAGCTGGCCGTCTTCGCCAAGCTCTATCCGATGAACGCCCGCCCGATCCAGCAGGTCAGCGGCCGCATGATCAAGGAATCGAACTGAGCGGATCGGACGCACGACGGTGCCGAGGCTGATAGGCTCGGCACCGTTGTTCGTTTCCAGAGACCGCACCCATGTTCACCGGCATCGTCCAGGCCGTCGCCACCGTGGCGGCCCTCACCGACCGCCCCGGCCTGCGCAGCTTCACGCTGCAGTTCCCGCCCGGATTCCTCGACGGCCAGGAGATCGGCGCCAGCGTCGCCTGCGACGGCACCTGCCTGACCGTCGTCCGGCACCATGACGGCGAGCGCGCCGACTTCGACGTGATGCAGCAGAGCCTGGCGCTCACGACGCTGGGCACGCTGCAGGTCGGCAGCCGCCTCAATGTCGAGCGCGCCGCGCGCGAGGGCGTCGAGATCGGCGGCCACCCGCTCTCCGGCCATGTCGACTTCCAGGCCACGCTGCTCGAGGTGCGCCGCCCCGAGAACAACCATGTGCTGCGCATCCAGGTGCCGCCGCAGTGGATGCGCTACGTCTTCCCGAAGGGCTACATCGCCATCAACGGCGCCAGCCTGACCATCGCCGAGGTCGACCGCGCGGCCGGCTGCTTCGAGGTCTGGCTGATCCCGGAGACGCTGCGCCAGACCACCTTCGGCGACAAGCGGCCCGGCGATGCGCTCAACATCGAGATCGAGCGCCAGACCCAGGTGATGGTCGACACCGTGCGCGCGGCGGTCGACGAGCGGCTCGGCGGCCTGCTGCCCGCACTGAAGGCGCTGCTGCGCGAGCGCGGCGTGGAGATCGACGCATGAACACCCCGATGAACGACACCCCGAAGACCATCCCGTCCGACGCCCAGGCCGTCGCCGACACCGTCGGGTGGCTGGAGAAGGCCGTCATCGGCCTGAACCTGTGCCCCTTCGCCAAGGCGGTGCATGTCAAGCAGCAGATCCGCTACCAGGTCAGCCACGCCACCGACGCCGAGGGCCTGCTGCAGGAGCTGGTGAGCGAGCTCGAGCTGCTGGCCGAGACCTCGCCCGAGAAGATCGAGACGACGCTGCTGATCCATCCGCAGGCCCTGTCCGACTTCATGGACTTCAACGACTTCCTCGAGGTCGCCGATGCGGTGGTGGAAGAGCTGCAGCTCGACGGCATCCTGCAGGTCGCCAGCTTCCACCCCGACTACCAGTTCGACGAGACCCACGTCGACGACATCGAGAACTTCAGCAACCGCTCGCCCTGGCCGACGCTGCACCTGATCCGCGAGGCCAGCATCGACGCGGCGGTCGAGGCCTTCCCCGACGCGGCCGACATCTACGAGCGCAACATCGAGACACTGAAAAAGCTCGGCCACGCCGGCTGGAAGAAGCTGTTCACCCCCTGAAGCCTGGAGGGCACCAGTGGATCGGGGGGGCCGATCACCGCACCAGACGAGCCCCCTCGGCGATCCACCACAGCAGGTTACGCGCCGTTCCGGGGTCGACTCGCACCACACCGCGCCCAAAAAACTTGCGCATTTTTGTCAATTTGTTCAAAAAATGCGCTTTTTCATCGAAGAAAGACTATCGACACCCATCTTGTGATGTGAATTGTCGACAGATTCTCGATGAATCCTCGTTATGCTCGGGCCTGCCGCGACGTCCGTTCGCCTGGCAACCCTGGCTCAGTGCATGAGCCTCTGGACCGACCCGCCCCCTCGCCAGAGCTGAAAGATCAGTATCCATTGGCATCGGGGTCGCCCGGTTCACAGCAGCCGGCGAGCTCGCTAGACTGCGCCCACTTTTTCGATCACCCGATCGGAAGCCCACGCAACTCAGGCAAGGAGCCCCCCCAGATGAATGCAAGGACTGTCCGCTCTGTCGCTTTCAAGACCACGATCTGCACCGTGCTGGTGGCCAGTGCAGGCCTGACGATGGCGGCCCCGGAGGCCGCCTCAAGCGACGAAGGGGATCGTCCCTCCAGGCTGAGCGTCTCCTCGCTGGCCAGTTCGACCACCGCAGCCGTCGTGGCGGTGGCGGCCGTGCCGGTCTCGGCCGCGGCCAGCGCGGTCTCCGTGGTGGCCGAGGCCGCCGCGGTGCCGGTGTCGGCGGCCGTCAGCGCCGTCTCCGCCGTGACCAGCGCGATCGCCGAGCCAGTGCAGCGCATCCGCGACGCAGCCGCCTCGACCACGGCCCGGGTCACCGGCCAGCAGGCTCACGAAACGGGGGCGGCCTCCTATTACGCCAACAAGTTCCACGGACGCAAGACCGCCAGCGGCGAGACGCTCGACAACACCGAGCTGACGATGGCGCACCGCACGCTGCCGCTGGGCACGCTGGTGAAGGTCACCAATCTGGCCAACGACACCAGTGTCGTGGTGCGCGTCAACGACCGCGGCCCCTACGCCAGCAGCCGGGTGGCCGACCTGTCGCGCGCAGCAGCGGAGAAACTCAAGATGATCCAGCGCGGTATCGTGGAAGTGGCGCTGCACATCGTGCCGCAGGCTCAGTCGGACAAGGACACGCCGCGCCGCAGCGGCAACTGAGCGGCTGGCCGCCGGGACCGGCTCAGGCTCAGCCGGCGCAGACGGCCGCGCGCTGCGCCCGCCCGGCCCGCGAGCCGTTCGGCCGGCCCAGTTCGTTGCAGATCCATTCCCCACAAGCCGCCAGCGCGGCCAGGTCGACGCCGGTGTGCGCGCCCAGGCCGTGCAGCAGCCAGACCACATCCTCGGTGGCCACATTGCCGGTGGCGCCCTTCGCGTAAGGGCAGCCACCCAGCCCGGCCACCGAGCTGTCGAACACCCGCACGCCCTGCCGCCAGGCCTCGGCCACATTGGCCACGCCCATGCCCCAGGTGTCGTGGAAATGGCCCGCCAGGCGAGCCACCGGCACCTGCTCACCCACCGTGCCGATCAAGCGCTGCACGCCCGCGGGCGTGCCGATGCCGATGGTGTCGCCCAGCGAGACCTCGAAGCAGCCCATCTGCAGCAGCTCGCGCGCGATCGCGGCCACCGCCTCAGGGGCGACCTCGCCCTGGTAGGGGCAGCCGAGCACGCAGGAGATGTAGCCGCGCACCCGCACGCCGGCGGCCTGGGCGGCGGCCAGGATCGGCTCGAAGCGCGCGATCGACTCGGCCACCGTGCAGTTGATGTTCTTCTGCGAGAAGGCCTCGGAGGCCGCGGCAAAGACCGCGACCTCGCGGGCGCCGGCCGCCAGCGCCGCCTCGAAGCCCTTGAGATTGGGCGTCAGCACGGGGTAGTTCACGCCGGGAAACTCGGCCGCCGACGGCAGCCCAGCCATCACCTCGGCATGGTCGGCCATCTGCGGCACCCATTTCGGCGAGACGAAGGCGGTGGCCTCGATGTCCTTCAGGCCGGCGGCGGCCAGGCGGCGGATCAGCGCGAGCTTGGTCGCGGTCGGGATGGCCTGGCGCTCGTTCTGCAGGCCGTCGCGCGGGCCGACCTCGACCAGGCGCACCGTCGGGGCCGCTTGCGGGCCAGAGCCCAGGCTCTGGAGAGTACGGGGGGAAAAGCTCATGGCATCCATCATGCCGCAGCGCCCGGAGCCTGCGCCGCGAAGTCCACCAGCTCGGCGCCGTCGCTCACCGTGTCGCCGACCGCGAAGCGGAAGGCCAGCAACCGGCCGCAGGTCGGCGCGGTCAGCGTGTGCTCCATCTTCATCGCCTCCATCACCAGCAGCGGCGTGCCGGCCTCGACCCCCGTGCCCGGCGTGGCCAGCAGCGCGATGACCTTGCCCGGCATCGGCGCCTTCAGGCCGCCGCCGTGCTCGTCGCCACGCCTGCCGGCCTGCAGCCGCGCCACCCGCAGCACCGGCCAGCTGCGGCCGTCGAGAAACACCTGCCGGCGCTCGCCACTGACCACCACCGCCGCCTGCACCCGGCGCTCGCCCAGCCGCGCGGCCAGCATGCCGTCGGGGCCGAGCCGGCCGCTGGCCTGCAGCCGCGTGTCGCCGATCGACAGCCACCAGCCACCCGCCGCATCAGGCTGGGCGCCGACCGTCCGCGTCTGCTCGCCGCAGCGCAGCGTGATGCGGCGCTCGGGCGCGAGGTTGAGCCGCCAGCCGTCGGCCACGCTCCACGGTGAGTCGGGCTCGCCGGCCGCGGCCTCG
>JAUPTP010000305.1 GCA_030918015.1 Pseudomonadota bacterium | reverse complement strand
TGCAGTACGGGCAGACCTGGGTGGTGTACATCCTGACGGGGTTCATGGCGATGGGCTGCAAGCGAAGCGAAGTCGGGGCAGGACCGATTGTGGTCCCGACGGATCAACCGGGAGGCTCAGGCGGTCTCTCAGGCGGTCTTCTCGACCGGCAGGCCGGCCTCGCGCCAGGCGGCCAGGCCGCCCTCGAGCACATGCACGCGCTCGTGGCCGAGCTTGCGCACCACCGCGGCGGCGCGGCGCGCGCGCGCCCCGGTGGCGCAGGCCAGCACCACCGGCAGGGCCTTGTTCGTCGGCAGGCCCTTGGCGCCCTCGAGCTGGCCCAGCGGGATGTTGCGCGCGCCCTTGATGTGGCCGGCGGCGTGCTCTTCGGGCTCGCTGACATCGACGACCACCGCCTTCTCGCGGTTCATCATCTGCACGGCCGCACCCGGCGTGACGGCATCGGCGCCGCCGCCCTTGCCGAGGTTGGGCAGCAGCAGGGCCGTGCCCGAGGCGGCTGCGGTGAGCAGCCAGATCCAGTTGTCGACGAGGAAGTTCACGGAAGTTCGGCGTCGGACAAGGCCGCGCGCAAGGGTTGGCAGGGGTGCGGATTATAGAATTCGCGCCGAATTTCAACCCGACCACCGACTGCCATGTACAAGCTCGTGCTGATCCGCCACGGCGAATCGACCTGGAACCTGGAAAACCGCTTCACCGGCTGGACCGATGTCGAACTGACCGCCACCGGCGTCGAGCAGGCCCGCCAGGCCGGCCGGCTGCTCAAGGAGGCCGGCTACGAGTTCGACGTGGCCTACACCTCGGTGCTCAAGCGCGCGATCCACACGCTCAACCACTGCCTGGACACGATGGACCGCGACTGGCTGCCGGTCGTCAAGGACTGGCGCCTGAACGAGCGCCACTACGGCGGCCTGCAGGGCCTGAACAAGGCCGACATGGCCAAGCAGTACGGCGACGCGCAGGTGCTGGTCTGGCGCCGCAGCTACGACACGCCGCCGCCGGCGCTGGAGTCGGATGATCCGCGCGGCCAGCGCCAGGATCCGCGCTATGCCAGCCTGCCCTCCGACCAGGTGCCGCTGACCGAGTGCCTGAAGGACACGGTCGCGCGCGTGCTGCCGTGCTGGAACGAGGCGGTCGCCCCGGCGATCAAGGCCGGCCAGCGCATCGTGCTGGCCGCGCACGGCAACTCGATCCGCGCGCTGGTCAAGTACCTGGACAACATCGGCGACGACGACATCGTCGGCGTGAACATTCCCAACGGCATCCCGCTGGTCTATGAGCTCGACGCCGACCTGAAGCCGATCAAGTCCTACTACCTGGGCGACGCCGAGGCCGCCGCCAAGGCCGCCGCCGCGGTGGCCAACCAGGGCAAGGCCTGATCCTTCTCAGGGGGGCGCCGGCGCGTTTCAGCCGGCGACAAGACCCGTTCTCCCCGAACGGGTCGGTTTTGCGCACAATGCCGGTCCGGAGCCCGCCAGAACCTCTGCGGGCGTGAATGACGTCACGCGGATGACGCCGATTGGACCCGGATCCTGATGCCGCTGCGCTCGAACCCCTTTTGCTTGAGCGCCGCTTCCAGCCGAGGCTGGAGCTGGCGCAGCTTGGCCGCGACGGCCGGGTTGCCGGCCAGCAGCGTCCAGCCCTCGTCGTCGGCGGGGCCGGACTGCACATGCCGGGCCAGCGCCGCGGGCAGCAGCGGGCGCACCGCGTCCATCCGGGCGCGTGACTGTGCGAGCCGCTGCTGCAGCCTGAGCAGCGGCTCGCACTGGTTCAGCGCCCGCTGCAGCGGCAGCGGGTCCGGCACGGAAACCGAAGCGCCCGGTGCGGGGCGAGGAACGAAGCGACGATGGATATCCTGATCACCCATGGCGGACTGGCTCGCACGCGCACGCTGCACCTGCGGCCGCTGCAATTGTGGCTGATCCTCGCCGGGGCCGTGGTCACGATGCTGCTGCTGTCGGGCACGGTCTACCACTTCGTCTTCCTGAAGGCGGTGCGCGAGGGCTGGCCGGTGGTCAGCCAGATCGTCGGGCCGGTGCTCGGGCGCGACACGGTCGACCAGGAGCGCTACCTGCGCGAGAACGTCGACGCGATGGCCTCCAAGCTGGGCGAGCTGCAGGCCAAGCTGCTCAAGATCGAGGCGGTGGGCGAGCGGGTGTCGGGGCTGGCGGGCCTCAAGGCCGAGGAGCTGCGCGCGCTCGACGAGGCTGGCCGCGTGGCCGCGCCGGCGGTGCTGCCGAAGGCGTCCGGCCCGGGCGGCGGGCCCTTCGTGCCGGCCCCGGCAGGCGGCGCGGCGCGGCTCGATGCGCTGATGGAGCAGCTTGATCTGGAGGCGGACCGGCAGGCCGATGTGCTGGTGCTGTCGGAGTCGCGGCTGCTGTCGCGCCGGCTCGAGCTGATGCTCGTGCCCAGCGTGCGCCCGGTGGACTCGGGCGTGGGCTCGGGCTTCGGCTTCCGCATCGATCCCTTCAACGGGCGCACCGCGCTGCACACCGGGCTGGATTTCGCCGCACCGGTGGGCACGCCGATCCACGCCGCCGCGGGCGGTCGGGTCATCGAGGCCCAGCATGACGGCGCCTACGGCCTGGCCCTGAAGATCGACCACGGCAACGGCCTGGTCACCCGCTACGCCCACACCTCCGAGATCCTGGTGCGGCCGGGCGAGCTGGTGCGCCGCGGCCAGGCGGTGGCCCGGGTGGGCAACACCGGCCGCTCGACCGGCCCGCATCTGCATTTCGAGGTGCTGCTCGACGGCGTGCAGCAGGACCCGGCGCGCTTCCTGGCGCGCGGCGAGCGGCTCGATGCGGAGCCGCCCGCGCGGGCCGCGCTCCCCCCGACCCCGCCCCGGCGGGTGGCCAAGGGCCGGTGATAAACTCGAAATCCGTCCGAGGGCTCACCCGTCAGGGTGCGCCGGCCTGGCCTGCCGCGCTGCTCTAACCCGGCCGCACCTCAACCACCTTGTTCCCGGAACCTGCGGCAAGGGCTGAACCGCCGCGGGTCCCCTGCACGTCGCGCACGATCCCCGTTCATGTTGCCCAAGCTCCTGACCCAGATTTTCGGCAGCCGCAATGACCGCCTGCTCAAGCAGTACCGGCGCGTGGTCGAGCGGATCAATGCCCTCGAGCCCCAGTTCGAAAAGCTCAGCGAGGACGAGCTGCGCGGCAAGACCGCCGAATTGCGCCAGCGCGTGGCCGCGGGCACCTCGCTCGACGACCTGCTGCCCGAGGCCTTCGCGGTGGTGCGCGAAGGCGGCAAGCGGCTGATGAAGATGCGCCACTTCGACGTGCAGCTCATCGGCGGCATGACGCTGCACAACGGCAAGGTCGCCGAGATGCGCACCGGCGAGGGCAAGACGCTGATGGCGACGCTGCCCGTCTACCTGAACGCGCTCTCGGGCAAGGGCGTGCATGTGGTGACGGTCAACGACTACCTCGCCAGCCGCGACGCCCAGACCATGGGCCGGCTCTACAACTACCTCGGTCTGACGGTGGGCGTGAACCTGCCCAACATGCCGCGCGAGGCCAAGCAGGCCGCCTACGCCGCCGACATCACCTACGGCACGAACAACGAGTTCGGCTTCGACTACCTGCGCGACAACATGGTCTACGAGACGGCCGACCGCGTGCAGCGGGGGCTGAACTTCGCCATCGTCGACGAGGTGGACTCGATCCTGATCGACGAGGCGCGCACGCCGCTGATCATCTCCGGCCAGGCCGACGACCGCACCGACCTGTACCTGCGCATCAACGCGGTCGTGCCCTTCCTGAAGAAGCAGATCGGCGAGGCCGATCCGCGCACCGGCGAGGGCGTCATCGAGCCGGGCGACTTCACCGCCGACGAGAAGACCCACCAGGTCTACCTGACCGAGTCCGGCCACGAGAAGGCCGAGCAGTTGCTGGCCGAGGCCGGGCTGTTCGCGCCGGGCGCGTCGCTCTACGACGCGGCCAACATCACGCTGGTCCACCACCTCTACGCCTCGCTGCGCGCGCACCACCTCTTCAACCGCGACCAGCACTATGTCGTGCAGAACGGCGAGGTGGTCATCGTCGACGAGTTCACCGGCCGCCTGATGAGCGGGCGGCGCTGGTCCGACGGCCTGCACCAGGCGGTCGAGGCCAAGGAGGGCGTGAAGATCCAGGCCGAGAACCAGACGCTGGCCTCGATCACCTTCCAGAACTACTTCCGCATGTACGCCAAGCTCGGCGGCATGACCGGCACCGCCGACACCGAGGCCTACGAGTTCCAGGAGATCTACGGTCT
>JAUPTP010000304.1 GCA_030918015.1 Pseudomonadota bacterium | reverse complement strand
GCGCGCGGTAGTCGCCGGCGCGGGCATGGTGGCAGAAGTGCTCGAAATGGCCGAAGCGCAGGAAGCTCGGCGCGGTGCGCACGACGATCGCGCCGGTCTCGACCCGCTCGCGCTGCACCGGCAGGGGCGAGCCGATCAGCGCCAGCGCGCGGGTGGTCGGGATGCCCAGCGCGTGCATCGCCTCCGAGCACAGGAACTCGCGGATCGACGAGCGCAGCACCGCGCGGCCGTCGCCCCGGCGCGAATAGGGCGTGCGGCCGCTGCCCTTGAGCTGGATCTCGCGCGGGCCGGCGGGCGTGTCGACCTCGCCGAGCAGCAGCGCGCGGCCGTCGCCCAGCTGACCGGCCCACTGGCCGAACTGGTGGCCGCTGTAGACGGTGGCCACCGGCGCCATGCCCGGCCAGGGCGTGCCGGCCGAGAAGGCCTCGAGCGCGCCCGGCGCCCGCCACCAGTCGGCGGGCCAGCCCAGCTCGGCGGCGGCCGAGCTGCTGGTGGCGATCCAGTGCGGCGAGGGCAGCGCCTCGCCGGTCTGCGCGATGGCGAAGGGCGCCTGCAGCCGGGCCTGGCGGTTCACCCAGCGCAGCCGGGCAGGATCAAGGGCGGGGACGGGCGCATTCATGCGCGGCAGTGTAGGCCAGCGATACTTCCCCCGTGGATTCGATTGCCTTGCACCTTCTCAACGGCCTGAGCGCCGGGCTGCTGCTGTTCCTGCTCAGCTCGGGGCTGACGCTGATCTTCAGCCTGATGGGCGTGCTGAACTTCGCGCACGCCAGCTTCTACATGCTGGGCGCCTACCTGGCCCGCGAGATCGCCGGCGAGGTCGGCTTCTGGCCGGCCCTGGTGCTGGCGCCGCTGGCGGTCGGCGCGCTGGGCGTGCTGTTCGAGCGCACCGTGCTGCGTCCGGCGCAGCGCCACGGCCACGGGGCCGAGATGCTGCTCACCTTCGGGCTGTCGCACGCGATCCTGGAGATCGTGCAGCTGATCTGGGGCCGCTCGCCGCTGGCCTTCGCGCCGCCCCTGGCGCTGCAGGGGCCGGCCTTCACGCTGGTGCAGTCCGCGCGCGAGGGCCTCACCTGGGTCCCGGGCGCCGCGCCTGAGGCGATGTGCCGGAGTGCCGAGGGCGTGGCGGTCGTCTGCACGCAGTTTCCGATGACCCGCGTCTTCATGATGGCGGTGTCGCTGCTGATGCTGGCGGCCCTGGCGCTGGTGCTGGCCTGCACCCGCCTGGGGCTGGTGATCCGCGCGGCCTGGACGCATCCCGAGATGGTCCAGGCGCTCGGGCATGACGTGCCGCGGGTGTTCGCGCTGGTCTTCGGGGCCGGGTGCGCGCTGGCGGGCCTGGCGGGGGTGATCGGCGGCATCACCTTCGTGACCGAGCCCGGCATGGCCGCGGCGATGGGACCGATCCTGTTCGTGGTGGTGGTGGTCGGCGGGCTGGGCTCGCTGTGGGGCGCCCTGGCCGGCTCGATGCTGGTCGGCCTGCTGCAGACCCTGCCGGTGGCGCTCGACGGCCTGCCGGCCCAGGTGGCGCCGCTGCTGCCCTATCTGCTGCTGGTGGCGATGCTGGTGCTGCGCCCGCACGGGCTGCTGGGCCTGCGGGGGCGGGGATGAGGCGGCGTCTGCTCCTGTCCTGCGGGCCCTGGATCGGCTTCGCGCTGGTGCTGCTGCTCGCGCCCCTGGCGTGGCCGGGCGGCTTCGCGCTGACGGTGCTGTCGCAGGTCGGCATCGCGATCATCCTGTGCCTGTCCTACAACCTGCTGTTCGGCGAGGGGGGGATGCTCAGCTTCGGCCATGCGGTGCACAGCGGCGCGGGCGCCTATGCGGCGATCCTGGCGCTCGATCACATCGCACAGGGCACGCTCGTGCTGCCGGTGAGCCTGGTGCCGCTGGCGGGCGGTCTGGCCGGTCTGGCGGTGGCCGCCGCGGTGGGCTGGGCCTGCACCCGGCACGGCGGCACCGCCTTCGCCATGATCACGCTGGGCCTGGGCGAACTGGTCGGGGCGATGGTGCTGATGCTGCCGCAGGTCTTCGGCGGCGAGGGCGGGCGCTCCGCCAGCCGGGTGGTCGGCCCCGAGGTGCTGGGCATCAGCTTCGGTCCCCAGCGCCAGCTCTGCCTGCTGATCGCGCTGTACTGCCTGGCCTGCACCGCCCTGATGTTCGCCTTCACGCGCACGTCCGCGGGCCTGCTGCTCAACGCGGTGCGCGACAACGCCGAGCGGGTCGGCTTCCTCGGCCACAGCGCGCACCGGATCCGCTGGCAGGCCTTCATGATCGCCGGCTTCTTCGCCGGCATCGCCGGGGGGCTGGCCGCGCTCGACCTGGAGACGGTCACCGCCGAGGTGGTGAGCGCCCAGCGCTCCGGCGCGGTGCTGCTGTTCGTGCTGCTGGGCGGATCGGGCGTCTTCTTCGGTCCGATCCTGGGCGCCGTGCTGATGGTGGGCTCGGCGCTGCTGCTGCCGACCTGGACCCGCGCCGGCACGCTCTACCTGGGGCTGCTCTTCATGGTCACGGTGATCGCGGCGCCCGGCGGTCTGGCGGGGCTGCTGGTGGCGCTGCGCCGGGCGGCGGCGTGTCCGCGGCGGCGGCCGCTGCTGGGCGCGGGGATCGGGCTGGCCGGGACGGCGCTGTGCGCCCTGGCGGGGCTGACCGCGCTGGTCGAGCTGCTCTACCAGCGCCAGCTCGACGCGGTCGGCGGCGCGCCGGCGCATCTGCTCGGGGTGCCGCTCGACGCGGCGCAGGCCGATGCCTGGGTCGGCGCGGCGCTGGTGATGCTGACCGGCGCGGGCCTGTTCGCGCAGGCCTGGGGCCCCTGGCGCCGCCAGTGGGCCGCCGCGGCCGAGACCGACACGCGGCCCGGGAGATCTGCATGAGCCTGTCCCTGGAGATCGAGGGCGTGCACCGCGCCTTCGGCCGCACCGCGGTGCTGCGTGGCGTGACGCTCGAGATCCGCGCCGGCGAGCGGGTGGCGCTCATCGGCCCGAACGGTGCGGGCAAGTCCACGCTGTTCGACCTGATCAGCGGCCGCCAGGCGCCGCAGGCCGGCCGCATCCGCCTGGGCGGCCAGCGCATCGACGGCCTGCCGCCACATCAGGTGCACCGCCGGGGCCTGGCGCGCAGCTTCCAGAGCAGCCAGCTGTTCGCGCGGCTGAGCGTGACCGAGCACCTGCGCTGCGCCATGCAGCACCTGCCGCGCCCGGCGCAGGACGCGCGCATCGAGGAGCTGCTGGCGCGGCTGCAGCTGACCCACTGCCGCGGGCGGCCCGCGCGCGCGCTCACCCATGCCGAGCAGCGCGCGCTGGAGATCGGCCTGACGGTGGCCGGCGACGCGCAGGTGCTGCTGCTCGACGAGCCCACCGCCGGCATGAGCCGCAGCGAGACGGCGCGCTTCATTCCGCTGATCCGCGACCTGTCGCGCCATCGCACGCTGCTGGTGGTCGAGCATGACCTGAGCGTCGTCTTCGGCCTGGCCGAGCGCATCGCCGTGCTGGTGCAGGGCGAGGTGATCGCCTTCGACACGCCGGAGCGGGTGCGGGCCGATCCGCGGGTGCAGGCGGCCTACCTGGGGGCGCTGCAGCCCGATGCGATGAGCGATGAGGACCGAGGCGATGCTGGACATCGATGACCTGAGCGCCGGCTACGGCCAGGGCCGCGTGCTGCAGGGCGTGACGCTGCGCGTGGCCCCTGGCGAGATCGTGGCGCTGATCGGCCGCAACGGCTCGGGGCGCTCGACCCTGGTCAAGGCGGTGATGGGCCGGCTGCCGGCCACCGGCTCGGTGCGCTGGCGCGGGCGAGAGCTGCTCGGCCTGCCACCGCACCGCATCGCCCGCCTCGGCCTGGGCCAGGTGCCGGAAGGGCGCGAGATCTTCCCCGGGCTCACGGTGCACCAGAACCTGCTGCTGGGCGAGAAGCCCGCGCCGCGCGCCCGCGCCGGTCAGCCCGAGCGCTGGCCGCTCGACGCGATCTACGCCATGTTCCCGGCGCTGCAGGCGCGCCAGCACACCGCCGCCGGCGTGCTTTCGGGGGGCGAGCAGCAGATGCTCGCGCTGTGCCGCACGCTGCGCGGCGACCCCGACCTGATCCTGGTCGACGAGCCCGCCGAGGGCCTGGCGCCGCAGCTCGTCGGGCAGGTGGCCGAGCTGCTCGGGCGGGTACGGCAGCGCGGCGTCGGCGTGCTGCTGGTCGAGCAGAAGCTGGCCATCGCGCTGGAGATCGCCGACCGCTGTCTGCTGATGGGCCACGGCCGCATCGTCTTCGAGGGC
>JAUPTP010000303.1 GCA_030918015.1 Pseudomonadota bacterium | reverse complement strand
GAGAAGGAATACAAGGCCGATCTGGTGCTGCTGGCGATGGGCTTCGTCAATCCGGTCGCCTCGGTGCTGGATTCCTTCGGCGTGGCCAAGGACGCGCGTGGCAACATCAAGGCCACGACCGACGCCGAGGGCGGCTACAAGACCAGCGTCGACAAGGTCTTCGCCGCCGGCGACATGCGCCGCGGCCAGTCGCTGGTGGTGTGGGCGATCCGCGAAGGCCGCCAGGCCGCCCGCGCGGTCGACGAGTTCCTGATGGGCTCGACCACGCTGCCGCGCTGATCGCGTCTGCCGCCCGGCCGCCCAGGCGGCCGGCGCCGCATGCCTGCAGGCCGCCTTCGGGCGGCCTGTGTCATTTCCGGCCCATCTCGGCTTGACATCGCGACCGATACCCCACGCTGTTCTTCAAACCTGCATCCGAGCTTTCCCCTATCATCGCGGCATCGCCCGCCGGGCGTGATTCATTTTTCGCATTTGTCTGCTTCTCCTTCCGACCTTCCGGTCCCGAATCCTGCCACCGCGCTCGTCGAGCTGCGGGGGGTGACCTGCGGCTATGGCGACCGCATCATCCTGCGCGATGTCGATCTGGTGGTGCCGCGCGGTGCGGTCGTCGCGCTGATGGGCACCTCGGGCGGCGGCAAGACCACGGTGCTGCGGCTGATCGGCCGCCAGATCGAGGCCTCGGCCGGCCAGGTGCTGTTCGACGGCACCGAGGTCGGCACGCTCGACCGCGACGGCCTGATGGCGATGCGCCGGCGCATGGGCATGCTCTTCCAGTTCGGCGCGCTGTTCACCGACCTGTCGGTGTTCGACAACGTCGCCTTCCCCTTGCGCGAACACACCGACCTGCCCGAGCCCATGATCCGCGACCTGGTGCTGATGAAGCTCGACGCGGTGGGCCTGCGCGGCGCGCGCGACCTGATGCCCAGCCAGATCTCCGGCGGCATGAGCCGCCGGGTCGCGCTGGCGCGCGCCATCGCGCTCGATCCGGAGCTGATCATGTATGACGAGCCCTTCGCCGGCCTGGACCCGATCTCGATGGGCGTGGCCGCAAGGCTGATCCGCCAGCTCAACGACGCGCTGGGCGTGACCAGCATCGTCGTCTCGCACGATGTCGACGAGACCTTCTCGATCGCCGACCATGTCGTCTTCATCGCCAACGGCGGCATCGCCGCGCAGGGCTCGCCCGAGGCGCTGCGCCGCAGCGACGATCCGCTGGTGAGGCAGTTCGTCAGCGCCGCGCCGGACGGCCCGGTGCGCTTCCACTACGCCGCCGCACCGATCGCCGAGGACCTCGGCCTGGGGGCACATCGGTGAGCGGCCCGGTCGATCTGCTCGCACGCCTGGGCGCGTCGGTGCGCGCCGGCCTGGCCGACATCGGTGACGCCGCGCGGCTGCTGCTGCGCCTGCTGGCGCTGGTGCCGGCCGCGCTGGCGCGCTTCCGGCTGGTGGCGGACCAGATCCATTTCCTGGGCAACCACTCGCTGGCGATCATCGGCGTGTCGGGCCTGTTCGTCGGCTTCGTGCTGGGGCTGCAGGGTTACTACACGCTGCAGCGCTACGGCTCGGGCGATGCCCTGGGCCTGCTGGTGGCGCTGTCGCTGGTGCGCGAACTCGGGCCGGTGGTGGCGGCGCTGCTGTTCGCCGGCCGCGCCGGCACCGCGCTCACCGCCGAGATCGGCCTGATGAAGTCGGGCGAGCAGCTCGCGGCGATGGAGATGATGGCGGTCGACCCGGTGCGCCGGGTGCTGGCGCCGCGCTTCGTCGGCGGCCTGATCGCGATGCCGCTGCTGGCGGCCGTGTTCAGCGCGGTGGGCATCATCGGCGGCTGGGTGGTGGGCGTGCTGCTGATCGGCGTCGATGCCGGGGCCTTCTGGTCGCAGATGCAGGGCGGGGTCGACGTGTTCAAGGACGTCGGCAACGGCGTGGTCAAGAGCATCCTCTTCGGCCTGACCGTCACCTTCGTCGCGCTGCGCCAGGGCCATGCCTGCCGGCCCACGCCCGAGGGCGTGGCGCGCGCCACCACCCGCACCGTGGTGATGGCTTCTCTGGCGGTGCTCGGGCTGGACTTTGTCCTGACCGCGCTGATGTTCTCGATCTGAGTTCACGATTTCGAGATCGAAGGAAAAGAATCCATGCAGAAATCCCGCAACGATGTCTGGGTCGGCCTGTTCGTCGTGATCGGCGTCGCGGCCCTGCTGTTCCTGGCGCTGAGGGCCGGCAACCTGATGTCGCTGTCCTTCGACCCCACCTACCGCATCAGCGCGCGCTTCGACAACATCGGCGGCCTGAAGTCGGGCGCGGCGGTCAAGAGCGCCGGCGTCGTCGTCGGGCGCGTCAAGGCGATCGACTTCGACGACAAGATGTTCCAGGCCCGCGTCGACATCGAGATGCAGCAGCGCTACGCCTTCCCGAAGGACAGCTCGCTGAAGATCCTGACCGCCGGCCTGCTGGGCGAGCAGTACCTCGGCATCGAGCCGGGCGCCTCCGAGCAGAACCTGGTGGCCGGCGCCACGATCACGCAGACCCAGTCGGCGATCGTGCTGGAGACGCTGATCAGCCAGTTCCTCTACAGCAAGGCCGCCGACGCCAGCGACGCGCCGGCTGCGAAATGATGCGCCGCGCCGCGCTCTGCGCACTGACGGCCGCTGCGCTGCTGACCGGCTGCGCCACCGCCCAGCGCCCCGATCCGCTCGAGCCGCTCAACCGCAAGGTCTTCGCCTTCAACGAGGCGGTCGATGAGGTGGTGCTCAAGCCCGCCGCCCAGGCCTATCGTGCGGTGCTGCCT
The DNA here is from genome assembly GCA_030918015.1 of Pseudomonadota bacterium. Lineage (GTDB taxonomy): Bacteria > Pseudomonadota > Gammaproteobacteria > Burkholderiales > Burkholderiaceae_C > Sphaerotilus. The sequence continues at coordinate 1,483 of JAUPTP010000303.1, read as the reverse complement.
TCGCCGGCCCAGCTGGCGGTGAGCAACTTCTTCGGCAACCTGAAGGACGCCTGGTCGGCGGTCAACCTGCTGCTGCAGGGGCGCATCGCCGACAGCCTGAACGACGTCATGCGGGTGGGTACCAACACCGTCTTCGGCTTCATGGGGGTGATGGACATCGCCACCGAGCTGGGCTTCGAGCGCCACGGCGAGGACTTCGGCCAGACGCTGGGCCGCTGGGGCGTGTCGCCGGGCGCCTACATCGTCTGGCCGGTGCTGGGGCCGTCCACGGTGCGCGACTCGGTGGGGCTGCCGGTGGACCTGCTCGCCTCGCCCAGCTCGCTGGTGTCCAGCCCCGCGCTGAGCAACTCGATGACGGCGCTGAATCTGGTCAGCACCCGTGCCGGCGCGCTGTCGGCGACGAACCTGCTCGACGACATCGCGCTCGACAAGTACGCCTTCGTGCGCACCGCCTACCTGCAGCGCCGCCGCAGCCTGGTCTACGACGGCAATCCGCCCGACGAGGACGACGATGCGGCGCTGCCCCCGCCGGCCGCGGCCGACGCTCCCGCCGCGGCACCGATGCCCGCCGCCTCGGCGGCCTCTGCCGGGAACTGACTGATGCGGCCGCATCCGGTGTGAGCGTGTCCACCGGATGTGGCCGCGCACGTTGAAGACTGCAGGCCCGGCCTCACCCGGGCCGCACTGAAAGGAAACCCATGCTGATGAAGAACCGCTGGTCGATGCTGATCGCCACGGCCGCCCTGGTGGTGGCCACCTCCGTCGCCCAGGCGCAGACCGCGCCGGACGCCTGGATCAAGCAGATGTCCGGCGACGTCATCGAGACCGTCAAGGGCGACCGCGCCATCCAGGGCGGCGACACGAAGAAGGTCATGGCGCTGGTCGACGCCAAGATCCTGCCCAATGTCGACTTCCAGCGCATGACCTCGTCGGCGGTCGGTCGCTACTGGCGCCAGGCCACGCCGGAGCAGCAAAAGCGCCTGCAGGAGGAGTTCAAGACCCTGCTGGTGCGCACCTATGCGGGCGCGCTGTCGCAGATCAAGGACCAGTCGGTCGAGCTCAAGCCGCTGCGGGCCAAGCCCGAGGACACCGAGGTGCTGGTGCGCACCGAGGTCAAGGGCAAGGGCGAGCCGATCCAGCTCGACTACCGCCTCGAGAAGCAGGGCGACGCGTGGAAGATCTACGACGTCAACGTGCTGGGCGTGTGGCTGGTCGAGACCTACCGCGCCAGCTTCGCGCAGGAGATCTCGGCCTCGGGCATCGACGGCCTGATCGCCAAGCTGGCCGAGAAGAACAGGGCCGCCGCGGCGGCCAAGAACTGAGCGCGCTCCGCACATGGCTCACGCAGCGACGACGCTCGGGCTGCCCGCCCGGCTGACGCTGGCCGAGGCGCGCGCGGTCACGGCCGGCCTGGGCGCGCAGCTGGCCGCGGCGCCGCAGGGCGGGGTGCTGGTGGTCGATGGCGGCCAGCTCGGCCACTTCG
>JAUPTP010000302.1 GCA_030918015.1 Pseudomonadota bacterium | reverse complement strand
TGCGGGTCATGCCGATCACCAGGGCAGCGACTGCGAGGAAGCAGCCGACGATGCCGGCGACCACGGCCAGCAGGTGCAGCACCACGTCTCCATTGAAGAGGAAGCTGTTGCTCATTTCGGAATCCCGTATTCGATGGCGCTTTCCATGTTTTCGACGCAGCCGCGCAAGAGTTGCAGCGCGGCGGCCAGTTCATAGATCGGCCGGCGGATGAATATGTCGCCGCCAGGGTCGCCGGCTTCGATGGCGGCCGCCTGCGCCTCTGTTTGTTCCTGCTCGGCGCGATAGATGTGCGTCAGCTGTCCGTGCGCCGACCTGAGCATCGATGCGAGTTGCACCAGCGCGGCGCGGCGGTCGAGTGTCATCGCCTACCGCCTGTCCGCCAGCATCGCGGTTTTTTGCTGGCTGCCGTAGGAGGTGCCCAGGAAAAAGCCGGTGATCGACCCGAGGACCAGGCTGATGATCGAGGAGACGACCATCGCGCGTATGTCGTTTGTCCATCCCTCGCCAAACATGACGGCAGCGACGACCAGATAGACCAGCGGGAGGATGAGGACGGCGACCCACAGTGCCGTGGACATCCACGGCTTGCCTTGCTGCATTGCCGCCTGGTCTGCCTGGCGGGCGCCGGCAATTCCGCCGCCGCCGGCCTCTCCGGCGAGTTCGTACCAGTGCGCCGATACCGCTTTGGCGTAGGTCGATGCCAGTTCAGGATCTGCCTGCAGCGCAGTGACTGCGCCCTCCGCCGTCTTCTGCTCGGTGACCGCCTTGGCGATCTCGACCGCCACCTCGGCGGCCTTGGCGTTTTTCTCGGCCTGAGCGGTTTCACCGAAAATGCGGATGAGTGATGGCGCGGCCTGGACCAGCGCCGGGAGTGCGGCGGCTACGAACGGAACCATTGGGCGATCCTCTGAAACAGGTTGGGCTTCTTGTTCGGAAAAGGGACAGGCCCGGCGGCATCCTCGCTGCTGGCGAGCGCCTTCTGCGCTCGGGCGTGGTACGCCTGGCGGTCAGCCATGCCGTTGTATCCGCCGTTGATGGCCTTGGTGATCAGGTCGAATTTCCCGGCGTCGGCAAGCGCGTTGAGGTCGCGGGAATCCCAGTACCATGCCGCCGAGCGGACAGACAGCGGCAGCATCTCGAGCATTTCAGGGTGCTTGCACAGTTCGTCCGCGTCGCGCAGCAGGTCACGGCTGCAGGCGCGGTAGTTGTTGTAGCCGGTGATCTGGATCAGCCCGCGGCCCTTGTAGTAACGTCCCGTGGTCGTGCCGGCCGCCTTCGCCAGCGCGATCGCTTCCGGGCGCGTGTTGCCAAGATCGATCCGCTTGGTGTAAGCGCCGCCGTCGGCGATCTCGCGCACGTAACGCAGCGATCCGGATTCGTGCCCGATCTGCGCCAGGAATGCTGCTTGCCGCGCTGGCGTGTTGATCGCGAATTCTTCCATCGCGGCGTTGATGTGTGACAAAAACTGTGCCGCCTGCGCCGCGTTGGCGGAGGGCATGATCTCCAGCAACTGCTTGAGCGTGATCCGGTTCATTTGCGTGCCTTGTTCAGTTTTCCGATGGCGACCAGGAGGGCGGCGCCGACTTCGGACAGCGTATCGACTACCTCGGCCGCGCCGTCTCCGTGCGGCGACAGTCCCTTGACGACGCGCTCTTCGTCGTCGCGAATCTTGGCGATGCGCTCGTGCGCGGCGGCGAGCTGCTCGATCTCGCACTTGATGCGGAGGCGGCGAACTTCGTTCATGCGTCCTTCTCCGTCTGTTTGCTGGTCTTGATGTTGCCCATGGTGTCTCGGGTGATTTCTGTAGTTGTCACGCGCTCGGGCTGGCTGACGATGGCGGTGCGGATTTCGTCGGGCATGACGGCCTCGACGTGCACCTCGACCTGCGGGGCTTCCTGCGCCGGCATGACGGCCTCGACCTCGACATTGACGATCGGCGCGGCCTGTTCGCGCTCGTGGATTTCGTTGCGGATTTCGACCGGAGTCGGGTCTGGCGCGGCGATGTGGTTGTGGACGTCGACCTTGGTCGGCTCCGGTTGGCGCGCCATTACGGCGGCGAACATTTGCGCTGTCTGTTCCTGGCCGTTGGCGATGGCGGCTAGCAGGTCGCGCAGGCCAGTGTCTGGCGGCGGCGCGTCGATACGTTCGCGCAGCGAGCGCACTTCGCCGGTGACGGCGGCGAGTGCCTTGGTTTCCGCTGATTCTTCTTCCGGGCTGTCCTTGACCGGCGCCGGCGCGCCGATGGTGACGCCGAGCTTTCCGGCGAGGTCTTGCGCCTGCCTGATCTGCACCAGCACGTCCTCGTAGTCGACGCCCAGCTCGGCGGCAACAGACTGGGGCGACTGCAGGCCGTTCTGAATGGCGATGATTTTGGCGTTCATGTCTTTGAGCGGATCTACCCACGACCAGCGGCGGCCCTGGAAGACATGTCCGGTGAACTTCTCGGCCTTGCTTGCCGGAAGCGGAGAGCCGTTGGCCAGCGTGACCTGGCCGAAGGCGAGCGCGGAGGCCAGCCAGTCGTCAAACACCGGCTCCATGAAGGCATCCTTGAACCATTCCTGGAGGCTGATCCACTGGTCGCGCTCTTCCAGCGTGCCACTGCGGATGCTGCTGAAATTGACGCCTTCGAGGTCGTTGGCTAGCGCGTGGTAGGCAACGCCTAGGCCGGAGGCAATGCCGCGCAGGCAAGCCTTGACGAAATCGGCGTACATGGCGCTCGGGTAGTCCGGGTCGAACGGCTTGAAATCGACACCGGCCGGCAGCACGCCGAAGCTGCCAGCGTCGGCTTCCAGGTAGGGCACGCCCTGGGCATCTTCACCGTCCATTGGCGGCTGGCCGTCCGGGCTGGTGAAAAAGCCCATCTTGGCGGCGCCAACACGGCACGCGATGACCGCGGCTTCTTCGTAGCCGCCGAGGTTGTTGAGCCGCGTCATGGCGGCGTGCATCCACGGCAGGCCGCGCAGTTGCTCGGGCCTGTCGGCCTGGTAGATGTGCAGGATTTCTCCGGCCGGGACGCGCTGGTGCGCGGCCTGCACGGCGCCGGCGGCAATCCCGTAGGTATCGCCAGGGTGGTATCCGCGCAGCCAGTAGGCAACGGATTTGCCGAAGGCGTCGACCTCGACGCCCATGCGAATTTCGTTCTTGTTGCCTTCGGCCGGCTGGATCAGCCGGGTGTCCAGGCGGTCGATGTCGATGACCTGCAGCGCGTAGCCGAAAGCGTTGCCGGCGCTCTTGCCTCGCACGCGGCGGACCAGGCATTCGCCGTCGCGGGCGACGGCCTTGGCGATGAGTATCTGCAGGTCGCGGAAGGACAGGCGGCCGGTCACGTCGCAGGTGCCGCGCTTGCACCAGCGCGCCCATGCCTGTTCGATCGCGTCGTTGGCTCCTGAATCAGGCACGCCGGGCTTGTCATAGACGCGCGCCTGCAGCGTGAAGCCAGTGCCGCCGACGACATTGGCGGCGACCATGCCGACGAAGCGCTTGGCGTAGTCGTTGTTGTTGCAGAGGTCGCGCGAGCGGGCGCGCAGGGTGTCGAGCGCGCGGAATAGGTCGGCGTTGGCAGATGCGTTGGTGCTGTTCCAGCCGCCGGTCAGGCGGTCGAAGCGCGCGGCGGCGAAGTCACGGCGACCGCGGCGCGGCGCATAGCCGAGGCGGGATGCGATGGTGTCGAGCCATTTGGCCATGCAGTGTCCTTAGTTGCCGGTGAAACGGACGTACAGCTTGTTCTTGCCGGGCAGGCCGGAGGCCAGGCGCGCGGCATCGTCCTCGCGGGCGACTTCGGAGCGGTAGCGGTCGAGCAGCATCAGCAGGTCTTTCACCGAGATGTATTTCATGCGCCGTCCGGCGATTTCGTACTCGGCGACGGCCGGGTCGCGGCCTTCGATCCACGCTTGCAGCGCGGCCAGCGTCTTGCGCGCGTGGCTGCGGTCATCGAGCGCCGCCGTGGCGGTGCCGCTGCGATAATCCGGTTCGACCTCGAGCGTTCCTTCGTCGACGGTGTATTTCTCGGCACCGGATTCGACCCAGGCGATCCACTGGTAGGAACCGGCGGCATAGGCGCCCGTGGTGGCAGCGGCGACGGTGACGGCGTGGTCGGTGCCGTCAGCCGTGGCGGTGATCTCGAAGCCGCCGGCGGCGTTCTTGAAGCGGTACTTCAGCGTCCACGTGCCGGCCGGGTAATCACCCAGCGTGCGCGTCCATTTCCAGGTATCGCCGGCACGCAGGCGCGCGGGTTCGTCAGAGGGGATCGTGGCAGCCATACCCAGCA
>JAUPTP010000301.1 GCA_030918015.1 Pseudomonadota bacterium | reverse complement strand
GCAACATGACCAAGAAGGAGATCGACCTCACCATCAAGACGCTGATCGAGGCCAAGAAGGCCGGCCAGTTCCGCGCGCTGTGGAAGGACTTCAACGAGAGCGTCAACCTGATGGCCTCGGGCGAGGTGGTGATCCAGTCGATGTGGTCGCCGGCGGTGACGGCGGTGCGCACCAAGGGCATCGACTGCACCTTCCAGCCGCTGAAGGAAGGCTATCGCGCCTGGGCGGCCGGCTTCGGCGTGCCCAAGACCGTCACCGGCCGCAAGGCCGATGGCGTCTACGAGTTCATCAACTGGTTCCTCGACGGCTGGGCCGGCGCCTACCTCAACCGCCAGGGCTACTACAGCGCCGTGCTGGAGACCGCCCGGGCCAAGATGGATCCCTACGAGTGGGCCTACTGGATGGAAGGCAAGCCGGCCACCCAGGACATCAAGAGCCCGAACGGCGACGTGCTGGCCAAGAAGGGCGCCGTGCGCGACGGCGGCTCCTACGAGGCCCGCATGGGCGGCATCGCCTGCTGGAACGCGGTGATGGACGAGAACGCCTACATGGTCCAGAAGTGGAACGAGTTCGTCGCGGCCTGAGGTCATGAAAAGCGCTCGCACCGCCGCCATCGCCTGGGCGCAGGCCTCGCCGCTCGCGGCGGTGTTCGCGCTGTTCTTCGTCGTGCCGCTGGCGCTCGTGCTGGTCGTCAGCTTCTGGCAGGCGACCGAGTACGAGCTGCTGCCGGCCTTCACCGGGCAGAACTACATCGATGTCTTCGCCGGCTGCCCCGTCAATGGCGACGGCGACCTCTGCGTCACCTTCAAGACCTATCTGTCGACGCTGAAGTTCGGCGTGCTGACCTGGGCGATCACCGCCGCGCTCGGCTTCTCGATCGCCTACTTCCTGGCCTTCCATGTGCAGGGCACGCTGATGCAGACGGTGCTGTTCATCATCTGCACCGTGCCCTTCTGGACCAGCAACGTGATCCGCATGATCTCCTGGGTGCCGCTGCTGGGCCGCAACGGCCTGGTCAACCAGACGCTGGTCGGCGCCGGCCTGGTCGACCAGCCGGTGGAGTGGCTGCTGTTCTCGGACTTCTCGGTGGTGCTGGCCTTCGTCCACCTGTACACGATGTTCATGATCGTGCCGATCTTCAACTCGATGATGCGCATCGACCGCAACCTGCTGGAGGCCGCGCGCGACAACGGCGCCTCGCCGTGGCAGACGGTGGTGCATGTGGTGCTCCCCTTGAGCCGCACCGGGCTGATCATCGGCTCGATCTTCGTGCTGGCGCTGGTGATGGGCGACTTCGTGACGGTGGGCGTGATGGGCGGGCAGCAGATCGCCTCGGTCGGCAAGGTGATCCAGGTGCAGACCAGCTACCTGCAGTTCCCGATGGCCGCGGCCAACGCCGTCATCCTGCTGGCGGTGGTGCTGATGATGATCGCCGCGCTGATGCGGCTGGTGAACCTGCGCAAGGAGCTGTGAGATGGCCCACCCCGTTCGTCGCCGCCGACGCCCGCTGAGCTTCTGGCTGCTGGGCACCGTGTTCGCCGCCTTCGTGCTCTTCCTGTACGGCCCGATGTTCACCATCTTCGTGCTGAGCTTCCAGGGGCCGGAGGGCGGGCTGACGTTTCCGATGCGCGGCGCCTCGCTGCACTGGTTCCGCCAGCTCTGGGAGGGCATCGGCGTCATCGACATCGGCGCGGCCTTGCGGCGCTCGCTGGCGCTGGGCACCGTGGTGATGATGCTCACCGTGGGGCTGTCGCTGCTGGCCGGCCTGGCCTACCGCAAGAAGCTGCCCGGCGGCACGGTGCTGTTCTACATCGTCGTGGCCAGCCTGATCATGCCCTCGATCATCGTCTCGCTCGGCGTCGGGCTGATGTTCCGGCTGCTCGACACCGGCCTGAAGACGCTGCTCGAAGCTCACGCGCCCGCGCTGCTGGAGACCTTCACGACGACGATGGGCCTGTTCAGCTCCGGCCTGGGCGCGCAGCTGACCTGGACGCTGCCCTTCGGCCTCCTGATCATGTTCGCGGTGTTCAACCGCTTCAACCCGGCCTATGAAGAGGCCGCGCGCGACCTCGGCGCCACGCCGTGGCAGAGCTTCCGCCATGTGGTGCTGCCGCTGATCGGACCGAGCCTGGTGGGCGTGGGCATGTTCGGCTTCACGCTGAGCTGGGACGAGATCGCGCGCAGCTCGCAGGCGATGGGCGATCTCAACACCCTGCCGCTGGAGCTGCAGGGCCTGACCACCACGGTGACCACGCCGGTGATCTACGCGCTGGGCACGGTCACCACCGTCATCTCCTTCCTGGTGATGGGTCTGACGCTGGCCATCGTCGCCTTCTGGCAAAGTCGCCGCCGATGAACGACGACACGCCCGCGCCGCCGACCGCCACCGAGCGCGTCTACGAAGGCCTCTACACCGACATCCTGGAGCGCCGCCTGGCCCCAGGCACGCGGCTGCGCGAGGAGGAGCTGGCCGCGCGCTTCGAGGTCTCGCGCACGGTGGTCAGGCAGGCGCTGCAGCGCCTGGCGCAGGAGCAGGTCATCGAGCTGCAGCACAACCGCGGCGCGCAGGTGCCCGCACCGACCCGCGACGATGCGCGCCATGTCTTCGACGCGCGCCGGGTGGTGGAGTGCGAGATCGCCCGCCGGCTGGCCGGCCGGCTGCACGCCGAGCAGGTGGCCGAGCTGGAAACGCTGGTCGAGGCCGAGGCCCGTGCGCAGGCCCAGGGCGACCGCGCGGCGGCGATCCGGCTCTCGGGCGAATTCCATCGCCGGCTCGCGCTGATGGGCGGCAACCCGGTCTTCGTGCGCATGCTCGACGGCCTGCTGCCGACCACCTCGCTGCTGACCGCGCTGTACCAGCCGGCCGGCACGCCGGCCTGCGTCGCGCACCGCCATGTCGAGCTGATCGCCGCGCTGGCAGGCACCGGCGCCAGCGCCGCCACCGAGATGCGCCGCCATCTGCAGGAGATCGAGCGCTCGCTCGAGGAGCCGCGGGTGCGCGCCGGCTCGCGCGGCGCCCGGCCGCGCGACCTGTTCGGCGCCTACCGCGAGCCCGGCGACGGCACGCGCTGAGCGCGCCGGGAAGACGGCCTCAGGACCGCGAGGACAGCGGGCAGGTGTTCAGCCCGATGATCGAATAGAGCGGGCAGCTGCGCAGCAGGCCGGTGGCCAGCGGCACGATGCCGATCCAGCCCCAGGCGCCGACCGTGCCGGTGGCCGCCAGCGCGATCAGCACCAGACCGACGAGGATGCGCAGGATGCGGTCGAAGCCGCCGACATTGGTCTTCATCATGGTCGCTCTCCAGGACAGGAACTTCAGGGGCAGGGCAAAAGATGCCCCCTGAAGTATCCCTCTGCAGTACCACTGCAGGATGATCTGGATCATGTTCCACCCTGCCCCCACCGGGCCACCACCGTGCCGATGCCGGCAGCCCGGCCCGCTGCCTAGAATGGCCATCCTCTGGAGACAGACCCGACACACAGGCCGGAAGGATCGCCGATGAATGCCCTGCAGCATGCCCACCCCACTCCCGTGATCGCGCCGCGCCCGATGCCGGCCGAGATGGTCGACGCGCTGCGCGCGCGCTTTGGCGATCGCTGCTCGACCGCGATGGCGGTGCGCGAGCTGCACGGCCGCGACGAGTCGCCCTTCGACGTGCCGCCGCCCGATGCGGTCGTCTACTGCGAATCCAACCAGGACGTGATCGACGCGGTGCGGCTGGCCGACCGCTTCGCGGTGCCGGTGATCCCGTACGGCGTGGGCTCCTCGCTCGAGGGCCACCTGCTGGCGGTGCAGGGCGGGCTGAGCCTGGACCTGTCGCGCATGAACCGCATTCTCGAGATCAACGCCGAGGACCTGACCGTCACCGTGCAGGCCGGCGTGACCCGCACCCGGCTCAACGAGGAGCTGCGCCACGCCGGCCTGTTCTTCCCGATCGACCCGGGCGCCGATGCCTCGATCGGCGGCATGACCGCCACCCGGGCATCCGGCACCAATGCAGTGCGCTACGGCACCATGCGCGAGAACGTGCTGGCACTGGGCGTGGTCAGCGCCTCGGGCGAGTGGGTGCGCACCGGCACGCGCGCGCGCAAGTCCAGCGCCGGCTACGACCTGACGCGCCTGTTCGTCGGCAGCGAGGGCACGCTGGGCGTGATGACCGAGATCACGCTGAAGCTCTACCCGCTGCCCGAGGCGGTGTCGGCGGCGATCTGCCACTTCCCGTCGGTCGACGCGGCGGTGCAGACCACGATCGCCATCATCCAGATGGGCGTG
>JAUPTP010000300.1 GCA_030918015.1 Pseudomonadota bacterium | reverse complement strand
AAGGAGGGCATCCAGCTGATGCAGAAGGTCTTCCGGCTGCGGACCTGCGAGGACAGCGTCTTCGCCAACCGCAGCCGGCCCTGCCTGCTGTTCCAGATCCGGCGCTGCTCGGGCCCCTGCGTCGACCTGATCAGCCGCGAGGACTATGCGCACGACGTGCGCGAGGCCGCGCGCTTCCTGGGCGGCGAGACCGAGCAGGTGCTCGCCGGCCTGCAGCAGCGCATGATGGACGCGGCCGAGCGGCTGGAATACGAGCGCGCCGGCGAGATCCGCGACCAGATCGCCACGCTCTCCAAGGTGCTGCAGCAGCAGGCGGTCTTCAACCTGGACGACCGCGACGTCGACATCCTGGCGGTGAAGGTGCAGGGCGGGCGCGCCTGCGTGAACCTGGCGATGGTGCGCGGCGGCCGCCACCTCGGCGACCGGGCGCATTTCCCGGCGCATGTCGAGGACGCGATGGCGCTGCAGTTCGACGAGCTCGAGGAGGGCGCCGCCACCGCCGCCGAGGCGGTCCCCGGTGCCGCGCCGCCGGTCGAGCTGCGGGTGCTGGAGGCCTTCATCGCCCAGCACTACCTGGGCACCGACTGCCCGCCGCTGCTGGTGACCAGCCATGCGGTCTCGCGCGAGCTGCTGGCGGCGCTGTCGGCGCAGGCCGGGCGCAAGGTGGCGGCGCAGCACCAGCCGCGCGAGCAGCGCCGCGCCTGGCTGGACATGGCGATCAAGGGCGCCGAGCTGGCGCTGGCGCGGCTGCTGGCCGAGGAGGGCTCGCAGCAGGCGCGCACCCGCGCGCTGGTCGAGGCGCTCGACCTGGCGCCCGAGGGAACCGACGGCGGGCTGGAGTCGCTGCGCATCGAGTGCTTCGACATCAGCCACACCGCCGGCGAGGCCACGCAGGCGTCGTGCGTGGTCTTCGAGGGCCACCGCATGCAGCCCGCGCAGTACCGGCGCTTCGACATCACCGGCATCACCGGCGGCGACGACCCCGCGGCGATGCGCCAGGTGCTCGAGCGCCGCTACGGCAAGCTGGCCGAGGCCGCGCGCGAGGACGGCGGCGCCGCGCCCCCGCGCCGCAGCGGCCAGGCCCGGCTGCCGGACCTGGTGCTGATCGACGGCGGGCGCAGCCAGGTGGCGGTGGCGCGCGAGGTCTTCGAGCGGCTCGGGCTGGACCTCTCGCTGATCGTCGGCGTCGAGAAGGGCGAGGGCCGCCGGGTCGGCCTGGAGGAGCTGGTCTTCGCCGACGGCCGCGAGAAGGTGTATCTCGGGCGCGACTCGGCCGCGCTGATGCTGGTGGCGCAGATCCGCGACGAGGCGCACCGCTTCGCCATCACCGGCATGCGCGCCCGGCGCGCCTCGGTGCGCACCGGCGCGGGCTCCAGCCGGCTCGAGGAGATCGCCGGCGTCGGCCCGAAGAAGCGCGCGCGGCTGCTGCAGCGCTTCGGCGGCGTGCGCGGCGTGGCCGCGGCCAGCGTCGAGGAGCTGGCCGCGGTCGAGGGCATCTCGCAGGACCTGGCCGAGGCGATCTACCAGGCGCTGCGCTGAGCGCAGGCGCCGCCGAGGGCAACGGCGTGGTACCAGCGTCAGCGGCGCCATGGCGTCAACAGGCACAATGCGCGGATGTTCTGGACCCTGCCTACGCTGCTGACCTGGGCGCGCATCGTCGCCATCCCCCTGATCGTCGGGATCTACTACCTGCCCGTCGACATGGCGCAGCGCAACCTGATGGCCACCGTGCTGTTCATCGTCGTGGCGCTGACCGACTGGCTCGACGGCTGGCTGGCGCGCCGGCTCAACCAGACCTCGTCCTTCGGCGCCTTTCTCGATCCGGTGGCGGACAAGTTCCTGGTCTGCGCGGCGCTGCTGGTGCTGCTGCAGCTCGACCGGGTCAACGCGCTGGTGGCGCTGGTCATCATCGGCCGCGAGATCGCCATCTCGGCGCTGCGCGAGTGGATGGCGCAGATCGGCGCCTCGCGCAGCGTGGCGGTGCACATGATCGGCAAGCTCAAGACCGGCGCGCAGATGGTGGCCATTCCCTTCCTGCTCTACGACGGCCCGCTCTTCGGCGCGATCGACACCCGGCTGTGGGGCACGGTGGCGATCCTGGTGGCCTCGGTGCTGACCATCTGGTCGATGGTCTACTATCTGCAGAAGGCCCTGCCGGAGATCCGTGCCAAGGCGCGCTGAGGTTGATCTGATACAGTCACGGTCCTGCCGGAAGTCGGGTCGCACCGGGTGCTTAGCTCAGTTGGTAGAGCGGCGCCCTTACAAGGCGTAGGTCGGGGGTTCGAGCCCCTCAGCACCCACCAGCATCTTCCCGGTGCCCACGGTGGCGCCCGACGATCGCGGCAGCATCATCAAAGGCGAACCCCGGTTCGCCTTTTTCATGTCGCAAGGAAGCGCCGATGTTCGATTTCGTCCGCCGCCACACGCGGATCCTGCAGTTCATCCTGCTGCTGCTGATCGTCCCGTCCTTCGTGGTGTTCGGCATCCAGGGCTATGACAAGTTCTCCGAGGGGCGCGACAGCGTCGCCCGGGTCGACGGCCAGGACATCAGCCGCGCCGAGTGGGACGCGGCCCACCGCAACCAGGCCGAGCGCATGCGCGCCCAGATGCCCGGCATCGACGTGAAGATGCTCGACACCCCCGAGGTGCGCCAGCGCGTGCTCGAGCAGCTGGTCGACGAGCGGGTGACCTTCGCCGCGGCGCGCGACCTGCACCTGACCCCGACCGAGCAGCGCCTGGAGCGCCTGTTCAAGACCGATCCCCAGTTCGCCCCGCTGCGCAATGCCGATGGCAGCGTGCGCAAGGAGCTGCTGGCCGCGCAGGGCATGAGCTCGGCGAGCTTCGCGCAGCGTCTGGCGCAGGACATCGCGATGAACCAGGTCACTTCGGGCCTGCTGCAGTCGGCCTTCGCGCCGGAGTCGGTCGCGCGGGCCGCGGTCGATGCCTTCTACCAGCGCCGGGACGTGCGCGTGGTGCGCTTCGACGCGCGCGAGCAGGCCGCGCGCCTGCAGGTCTCGGACGCCGAGCTGCAGGCCTACTACGACGACGCGCGCAACGCCTCGCGCTTCCAGTCGCCCGAATCGGTGACGATGGAATACCTGGTGCTGGACATGCCGGCCGTGGAGCGCAGCATCAGCGTCTCCGAGGACGATCTGCGCAAGTACTACAGCGAGAACGCCTCCCGCTACGAGCAGCCGCAGGAGCGCCGCGCCCGCCACATCCTGATCAAGGCCGAGGCCGGCGTGTCCGCCGAGGCCCGCGCCGCCGCCCGCAAGAAGGCCGAAGCCCTGCTGGACGAGGTGCGCAAGAACCCGGCCAGCTTCGCCGAGGTGGCGAAGAAGAACTCCGAGGATCCGGGTTCGGCCCCCAACGGCGGCGACCTGGACTGGTTCCCCCGCGGCGCCATGGTCAAGGCCTTCGAGGACACGGTCTTCGCGATGAAGAAGGGCGAGATCAGCGCGCTGGTCGAGACCGACTTCGGTTTCCACATCATCGAGCTGACCGACGTGCGCGGCGGCGAGCGCCGCAGCTTCGAGGCGGTCCGCGCCGAGATCGAGGCCGAGGTGCGCAAGTCCCTGGCCCAGAAGCGCCATGCCGAGGCGGCCGAGCAGTTCGCCAACCTGGTCGAGCAGGAGGACACGCTCGCTCCGGTGGCCGCGCAGCTCAAGCTGCCGCTGCGCCGCGTCGAGCAGTTCACCCGCGTCTATCGCCCGGACGCCAAGGCGCCGGATGCGGCCGTGCTGGCCAATCCGAAGCTGGCCGAGCTGGCCTTCCTGCCTGACAACCTGGGCGGCAAGCACAACTCGCAGGCCACCGACATCGGCGGCAACCAGATGGTGGCCGTGCACGTGACCGCGCACCAGCCGGCCCGCCGCCAGCCGCTGGCCGACGTGCGCGAGGCGGTGCGGGCCGCCGTCGTGCAGGACAAGGCCGCCCGCGCCGCCCGCACCGAGGGCGAGGCCCGCCTGGCGAAGTGGAAGGCCAGCGCGCCGGCCCTGACGGAGCTGCCGGCCGCGGTCACCGTGTCGCGCGTCAAGACCCAGGATCTGCCGCGGCCGCTGGTCGATGCGGTGCTCAAGGCGCCGGTCGACAAGCTGCCGGCCTGGATCGGCGTCGATCTGGGCTCGGAGGGCTATGCCGTCGTGATGATCGAGAAGGTCCAGGCGGCGGATGCCGCCGACACCGGCCCGCTCGACCAGGTGCGCCAGCAGTACGCCGCGATGTGGGCCAAGGCCGAGGTGGATGCCTACCGGGCAGCGCTGCGCAAGCGCTTCAAGGT